>JARBCG010000149.1 GCA_028803175.1 Wolbachia sp. | reverse complement strand
TACTAAACCATACTAAAGTAGTCCAACATAAAGTATGCTATACTAAAGTGTTCGCCTTAAGACGAGTGTGTTAACCTACCCACCTCATTATATAAAATTAACTATTCACCGAAGAGCGCTTATCTTCTGTGGTATTTGCCGAGGGAGCGACTAGCTTACTTAAAATTTTATCTCTTGGTCCCATAGCATAGATAATACCATCGGACATTAGAATTACCTTATCAACTACAGATAATAAAGGTAACTTATGAGTTATGATAATAGTAGTAGTGTTTTGTTTTCTCGCAATGCCAATTGCATTGATTAAGCATGCTTCCCCGTTACTATCTAAGTTAGCGTTTGGCTCATCAAGTACTAAAAGTTTTGTATTGCCATAAAAAGCTCTAGCAAGTCCAAGTAATTGTTTCTGGCCTCCAGAAAGTGTCACCCCTCCTGGACCTCCTATTGTTGTATCATATCCATTTGGTAAGCTTAGTATCAAATCATGTATGCCAGCAATTTTTGCCGCTTTTATTATTTCCTCAGGATTTGGATCTGGTTTCATGCGAGCAATATTAGCTTTGACGCTAGTGTTAAATAACTCAATATCTTGAGGTAAATAACCAACATAACTACCAAAATTTTCTCGATTCCAAGTGTATACATCAGCACTATCTAGTCTTACTATGCCAGATATTGGTTTCCATACACCAACAGTTAATTTCGCTATAGTCGATTTACCAGAGGCACTAGCCCCAATCACACCAACTGCATCACCTGGTTCTATAACAAATGATATACCTTTTACTGTCGGTTTATTACTTCCATAAGGAGTGAAAAATACTCTATCAAACTCCAATTTTCCTTCTGGCTCTGGTAAAGCCATTGTTTGCTCTCTTTTCGGTGATGTCAATATCAGCATTTGTAGCCTTCCATATGACATTCTAGCCTGATTCAAAAACTTCCAGGTATGAACTGCCGCATCAAATGGCGCTAATACTCTACCCATTAAAATTGAAGCAGCGATTATACTACCAGCAGTTTTATGAGCTGTGATTGCAAGTAACGCTCCTGTTCCAATTACTGATATTTGCAAAGTTGAGCGTAAAAATTTAGTCATCCCGGTAATCAAATAGGAACGATTTTGTGCCTTAATTTGCATTGCACGATTTTGATCATTTCGTTTACACCAATCAGAAACTATATATTCTGCCATACCCATAGCTTCAACGACCTCTGCATTTCTTGTTGCAACGTCTATAGCATTGATATTACGTATAGTCTCTTCACTGGTTTCCTGTAATATTCGTTTAGTGGCAAGCTCATTCAATACAGCCATAGAAACTAATATAATTATTCCACTAATGGCAATAAATCCTGTAGAAGTATGTATCATGAAAATTATCACCAAGTAGATTAATGACCATGGAATATCAAATAATGAAAATGTGCCGTTCCCTGTAATAAAATTCTTTATCACTCCAAGATCCCGTATTGCTTCACCACTTGAAGTTGAGCTCTGTACCGATGTTAACCTAATTGACCTTACTATCAGATCAGGCGTTGCAGCCTTATCGATCCAATCGCCGATTTTTGCCATGGCCAAATATCTACAAGTCTCAAGCATTGCAGAACATGCAAATGCAGATAAAGTGATAATTGTTAGCATGGTTAATGTTGATACACTTTCACTCGATATAACCCGGTCAAGCACCTGAGAGGTATAAAGTGGTAGAAATAACATTAATAAATTTATTCCTGAACTAAACCAAAAAATAAACCAGAATGCACTTTTACACTTCTCTAGGCAGATATACAGTGTACTTTGTTTTAATTCTCTTTTTACTGATGGTGTAATTTCCACGATTTTCCTCTTAGTTCGATTATATGCACCGTATAAGATCTTTATTACGAAAATATTAACGGTAGCTAGCCTATTTTGAGATAATATATATAGCAAAGGATTAGAAATTAAAAGTAATAATGTAAATTTATTTATGTAGTGAGGTGGGTTGGTTAACACCCTCGCCTTAAGGCAAACACTGTTGATATCGTAAGAGGTAATATTACTCCTGACCATATGCTAATCTCTATTTCTACCAGCATGATGCTAACTAAGTTGGTACAGTATATTAAGGGAAAGAGTAGTCACAAGTTATTCCAGGAATTTGAACACTTAAGAAAAAGAAAAGGATATTGTGGGAAGCACCTTTGGTAAGAGGATACCTTGCTGTTACAATTGGCAATGTGAATTCTACAGATGTACAGAAGTATATAGAAGAATAAGGAAGTTTTCATAGCCATTCTAATGATTTTAACATCGAGTTTTTAAACTCATAATCTGCTTTACATGCGTTTTCTTTAACCACCAGCTTTAGCTGGTTGTATTCGATTTATAACCGGAAATTTTTACATAAATCAGCTTACGAAAACATATTTTTAAACTTTTGCCAAAAACCTGGTTGATCATCATTAATCTTTGTAAATGTCATATTCAAATTGTAATTTAAATCCATTGGAACATGATGTTCAATATTGAATGTTAAAAATTTATCATTTTTATAAACATGAAAATCATCATATGAAAGCTTTGTTGCATAGCACTTTACACGCTTTTGTTTGTCATATACAAAATCACCTAATTCTCTTCCTATCCCTACAAATTTCGTTTTTTTCTGACATTCTATTATTTTTATTGTATCATCATCCAGCGATATTGAAACCGGCAGTTTATTCCCAGCATATTCCTTAGCTAAAAGTTCACTTTGAGGATATAGTTTAATCTCTCTACCAAAATGTGAGTCTATAAAATTGCTACTCCAAAATCTATCACCAGCATGTATGTTCCCTTCAGTAGCATATGGTACACCACCGTAATTACAATGCACTTTATAATCGCCTACCCCATAATTTTGAAAAAAATCGTGTATTGTAATGTAATTACTAATAGTATTATTATTATTATAATCAATACTGTCCATTACTTACACAGGTACTTTATTAGTCAAATGAATTATATTGATAATAACTTTATAAATCAATTTAAAAATTCATTCCTTATTACCTTTTAGGTAAAAGCCTCCAATTATTCAGGGTTATATTTGTAAGATTGTGACTTTCGCGTCTCCCAATTTTTTACATATTGCTCAATTAATTCAGGATAATCCTTAGTAATTAGTAAGTTTTCGGCATTGCTTTTTTCAGCTGTCTTACTAAGATTAAATGACCCTGCGATAACTTTTTGATTATCAATAATTATTATCTTATTACGAGCAATTTTTGGTTTATTATCAATCCAAATCAGTATTTCACTGAAAAAAATTCATCCATAATGCTATATTTTGAGTGAAGTCGTGATTTATCTAAAATGACTTTAACGTCAGCCCCACGTTCCTTAGCGTTAATCAAAGATTTTGTAACTGTTCCAAGAGTGAATGTATACTCTTGAACTAAGATAGATTCTTTAGACTGATCTATAACATTGATTATCGGTGCAGTGCAATCTTCTTCAGCGAGAAGCAGATCGTAGCTTTTGGACAGGAAGAAATATAAAGCTCGCATAGTAATATAGAGAAAAACACATTAATAAAAATAAAAAGCACAAAAGCTTCATAACCAAGCTTAAATATATTAGACTATCTACAAGATGGGTCTAATATTGTGTTTCTTCTTTAAAGTGGTGATAGGCTACATTATAGCTTAATCATCTGTCAATCCGTATTTCCTCCATTTTTTGGTAACTCTTTTCACTATTTCTTCACTCATTTCAATCTTTTTTCCCCATTCTCTATTTGTTTCAGGTGGAACTTTGTTTGTTGCATCAAAACCAATTTTACTTCCAATCCCACTTTCAGGAGATGAAAAATCTAAGTAATCAATCGGAGCATTCTCTATTGTGATTATGTCACGTGCAGGGTCCATCCTCGTTGATATTGCCCACATAACTTCTTTCCAATCACGTATGTTTATATCATCATCAACAACTATTACAAATTTTGTGTATAAAAACTGTTTGAGAAAAGAAAGTATGCCCATAATAATTCTTTTTGCATGCCCTGGATAGGATTTTTTTATTGATACAACCGCTATTCTGTATGAACAACCTTCTGTAGGTAGATAAAAATCTACTATTTCTGGAAATTGATTGACAAGAAGTGGAACAAAAATTTCATTTAATGCTTCACCGAGAATCGATGGTTCATCTGGTGGTTTACCAGTAAATGTGCTAAGATAAATTGGATTTTTACGCATAGTGATTGCAGTAATGCTAAATTTTGGAAATTGCTCAACAGAATTATAGTAGCCAGTGTGATCTCCGTATGGACCTTCATACTGATATTTATCTAAGCTCACATATCCTTCTAAAACAATCTCAGCATGAGCTGGCACCTGAAGTGGAACAGTTTTACAATTCACAAGCTCAAGAGGTTTTTTACGCAGTAACCCAGCAAATTGATATTCCGACAGTGTTTCTGGCACTGGAGTCACAGCAGCAATAATCGTTGCAGGATCGATACCGATCACAACAGCTGCAGGAAATTTCATATCCCTGCCTTCTTCCTTCCAACGTTTGTAGTGACTTGCACCACCCCTGTGTGTAAGCCAGCGCATCAGTGTCGTTTTTTTATTTATGACCTGCATTCGATATATTCCAAGGTTGAAATTATCTTGCCTATTATCAGTTGGCCCTTTAGTTACCACAATTGGCCAAGTTATCAGTGGCGCTGGTTCATTTGGCCAGCATGTTTGAATAGGGAGAATACTCAAATCTACTTCATCTCCCTTTAATATCACCTCCTGACATGGAGCTTTTCTTACTACCTTGTTTCGCATTGACAACACTACCTTCAATAACGGAAACATTTTTACTGCATCCTTAAAATTTTTTGGTGGTTCAGGAGATTTTAAAAATGCTAGAAGCTTACCAAGATTTCTCAATTCACCGGGATTTATATTCAGTCCCAATGTGATCCTATCAATAGTGCCAAATAAATTCACTAGAACTGGCATAGGGTTCTTGCCATTTTCTGTGATAACATTTTCAAAGATTATAGCTGGCCCTTTTTTTGATAACACTCTACGGTGAATTTCTGTCATCTCCAGTATCGTTGATACTTCTTCTTCTATTCTAATCAGACCTTTTTTTTCTTCTAAAATTTTAATGAAGTCGTGTAAATTATTGTACATATCCTTTCATTTAAACAACTTCAACTTTATACCTGGTTTTTTACTTTCCTTATATAGTTTTCATCATTTTTCCTATAACTCTTAAATTTTTAATAAATATATCAAATCAAATATTGATATATTTATATTATAATATCATAAGTAGGTCAAATTAATGATATAGCTGTGGTTGAATGGAAAAGTCTTAAAAATCTTTTTAAAAGAATTACAGAAAAAAGCAAAAAATTCACTATTCCTAAAGAGAAAGCAACAATAGATACTATTAATAGTACTAGAAAACAATACAACGTAGCACAAAGTAAGTTAAGAGATGCATATAGGGAACAAGCTTATATTTGTCTGCACATTTTTCATCTACTATTTCGCAAAAACCATCTACAAAGCAAAATAATTCTATGCTATTCTTTTTTTCTAGGTTACCTCCTTAGTTTTTTTTACAATATTGGAGTTTACCATATTCGCCTGACCTTTTTGCTCTCTTCTAGCCCATAGTTGGCGTTTTTAGCATTATCAATTCTTTGGAGAGCTTGTTAAAAGAAATGATAGTTTGGAAGCATTAGTTAAAGGTGAGCGAGGTCCAGCAGGACAAGATGCAGATCCTGCAGTAGTTGCGACAAAACTTGTTACCGGTTCTAACTTAGATACACTAAAAACGAAAGTTACAGAACAGAAAGTTTTGCAGGATGCTGCTGCAGCAGAGTTAAGAAAAAACACTGGAGACGCAAATGGTCCAAAATGTGATCCTGGTGCCCCAGGAGTAGCAGTGGTCACAATCTTACAACACAAGTTGTTGGTCAAATTAACGTTAATCCACAGGATCTTGTAAATAAAGTTGATTCAGAAAAATTCGCTGAAGGAGTAGTGGATAAGCTAACAGCAGAAGAAGCAAAAAAGATCGCGGGAGATACTGTAAATACAATAAAAAGTCCTAATTCCTTTGGTAAATATGCAGAGTTTTCACACAAGCTTGATGAGTTGTTTTTTAATCAGAATAACGTCAGTCAAAGCGATGCTAATGATTTTATAAGAAGGAAAGCAAGTGATTTGGAACTAGCTAAATATTTTTCATACATAGTGGTTTGGATAGACGTGACACTGCTTTGAGAGTGGTAGAAAAAAAAGTAAATATGGAAAAGTTAGCTGAGTTTTTGTTAAAAGAATCCAAAATAACGCAAGGTGCAGCAAATACCATTACCTAATGCATTGTTGATCATTTTTTTTAAATTAAGGCAACTGAGCTAGGAAGAACAGTGCTTAATGCAGATTAAGGCAGTATAATATCTAAACAAGTTGCAGTAGATGTGGTTTTACAGGACGCTATTGCAGAAAAGTTAAGAGATGATCTTAAAAATGCAAGAGGACCAAATGGTAGAGGGGGAGAAAGGTCCAATAGGACTTCCAGGTGCTCCAGTGGAAGACACAAATCCTCAAGATGTTTCGGATGCCTTAACAAATAGTGATCAGTTTATACAAGCAATAAAAGAAGGTACTTGTAAAATCAGGATAGTGATAAATTTAATCCTCTTATAAGAAAAGCTCTAAAAGCTGAGTAGATTGCAAAAGACCAGGCAGAAACTGCCAAAGGTTTAGTGCAAAATTTTGCTGAAAAAGCAGAAGATTCAGCTTAAAATGCACAAAATTCAGCAAGTAATTCTCTGCGTCAGCAGAATTATTTTAATTTGAACAGAAAAAAACAGGATAGTGGAAGAGGAAGCGTGGGAGTAGATGAAGGTGATAAGAAAATATCCGAAGAAATGTCTTATGAGGACGAAATTTATATGCAAGAGAAAGAGCGCTGGACTCGATGAAGCGGGCAAGCAGAGAGGTGTAAGCGAGAAAAAATAAGGTGTAAGAAGAGATGAATCTGAGCAAAATTGATGTGGATAATGAGAGTAAAAAAGTGATGAATAGGGTAGAACAAATTTGCGAAAGCGCAGAAGAAGACTTGAAAAATATGGCGCAAAAAGCTGAAAATAAGATTTACGAATATATAAAAGAAACAGAAAACATATGGTTATGGCAGTTAGGTTGTAGATATGGCATGGAGAAATGCGGAAGGTAAAATCTCAGAATCTGTAGAGTGATTTCAGAGAAAAAATGAAGATTTTATCAATGGCATGAGGCAAAATATGGGACAAATATTGAGTTAAAAGGCGTTGGAGTGATCGCAACTTTTGCAAAAATCTGGTATTTTTTCAAGGGTAATGAGCTATATATACGCAACCACATAATAGGCGAGATGTGTTAATTTTGCTTGGTTTTCTTTTTTAAAAAGTAATTGAAAATTATTTTAGCAACTATAAATTGGCTTTCTGTAATAATTTAAGTAATTTATTTCTTGGTCATAAAATATTAATTTGGGAAAATACTACTACCATAAGCATATTCCGCTATTTATGTAAAAATTAAAATTATTATTTATTGCTTTTTATAAGCCTATAGTAGTGAAAAGTGTTTGCATGTTGTTAAACAAAGCGGTAATTTATTGTAAGTGAATCCGCTAATTTGAGTAATTTGAATGTCTATTGGTCTTAGTTTGCCAGAACTGCCTATATTGCACCCAAGGATTACTGTTGTGGGGGTGGGCGGTGCAGGTGGAAATGCTGTGAATAACATGATCCAATCTAACTTACAAGGAGTGAATTTTGTTGTAGCAAATACAGATGCCCAGGCATTGGAAAAATCTTTGTGTGATAAAAAAATTCAGCTTGGTATCAACTTGACTAAAGGTCTTGGTGCTGGTGCGTTGCCTGATATTGGAAAAGGCGCAGCAGAAGAATCAATTGATGAAATTATGGGGCATATAAAAGATAGTCATATGCTTTTCATCACAGCAGGAATGGGCGGTGGCACTGGAACTGGTGCTGCACCGGTAATTACAAAAGCAGCAAGAGAAGCGAGAGCTGCAGTTAAAGATAAAGCATCAAAAGAAAAGAAGATATTAACCGTTGGAGTTGTGACTAAGCCATTTGGCTTCGAAGGTGTGCGTCGTATGAGAATAGCGGAGTTGGGTCTTGAAGAGTTACAAAAATACGTAGATACACTTATTGTTAGTCCAAACCTAAATTTATTTAGAGTTGCAAATGAAAAGACAACATTTTCTGACGCATTTAAGCTCGCTGATAATGTATTGCATATCGGTATTAGAGGAGTAACCGACCTGATGGTCATGCCAGGGCTCATCAATCTTGATTTTGCTGATATAGAAACAGTAATGAGCGAGATGGGCAAAGCAATGATTGGTACTGGAGAAGCAGAAGGAGAAGATAGAGCAATCAACGCCGCAGGAGCTGCAATATCCAATCCATTACTTGATAATGTATCAATGAAAGGTGCGCAAGGAATATTGATTAATATTACTGGTGGTGGAGATATGACTTTATTTGAAGTCGACGCTGCAGCAAACAGAGTGCGTGAAGAAGTGGATGAAAATGCAAATATAATATTTGGTGCTACTTTTGATGATGCAATGGAAGGAAGAGTTAGGGTTTCTGTTCTCGCAACTGGTATTGATGGTGAAAAAAGTAGCATTAATCGAAGTAAATCAGAAACTGCGCCTGTAAGTCAGGATGAAGGTTCAGAAAAAGGAAAATTTAAGTGGTCTTATAGTCAAAATGAAAGTGTGCCTGCACCTGAAACTAAAGAATATGCTACAGCTGAACAAGAAGGTGAAGTTAAGTGGGGCAGCAATATTTATGATATACCAGCCTACTTAAGAAGAAAGAAATAATGCAATTTTGGCTACTTAAGTCAGAACCAAGTGAATATTCATGGCAGGAAATGGAAAAAGATAAGGTTGCACCATGGGATGGAGTGCGCAATTATCAAGCTCAAAATTATATGAAAGTTATGAAGCTGGGTGACCTTGCGTCTTTTTACCATACAGGTAAAGAAAAAGCCATAGTGGGAATAGTTGAGGTATTAAAGGAATATTATTATGCTAATGATCCTAAATTCGGATTGATAGACGTACAATTTTCAAGATCTTTAAATAATCACGTTACATTATATGACATAAAACAAAATCCTCTGTTAAAAAACATGAGTATATTAAGGCAACCGCGTTTATCTGTGTCTTCAGTTCCGGAAATCGAATGGTATGAAATAATAAGAATGGGTGAATAGACTTCTTTCGAATCCTATTTATGAAGTGCAACTACAAAACACTCAAATGTATTTGACGAGCGTGGACAAACTTCAACAATAAAATTGCTAGCAGAAATTGAGTTTTGAAAAAAGTCTAACGTTAAAAAGCTTAACTGTATGAGCAACTCAAAAACCCAACTCATAGGCCAGGTAATCCAGTAAATCAAAATTGCTATCGTCCAGCACAATTGGTGTATATTAGTCATAATTTCATGATTTTTTGCGTCCTGAATTTGCATGTTGCCTTCATATTTTTCAATTTTAACATTTAACTCATTAGGATCCAGTTCAAAAAAGGCAAATTCATCAATTAACGCCAACTATGGATTAACCAACAAGGCAGACAGAGGAGATTTCGGGCTTTTTACCCTTTAAACAATATGAAACAATGGTAGATATAATGTGTACTAAAAAATTAATTGGTGATCTATGACGAGAATGTTA
>JARBCG010000148.1 GCA_028803175.1 Wolbachia sp. | reverse complement strand
CCTCTTACGATATCTACGTAGTTTGCAGTACATACTTCCCTGATAATTTCTTTGCTACGCACTGTTGTTTGACCTGTAAGTATTCTACATCTGTACCTAATATGTACTTAGTACAGAATACTAAATGGTACTTTAAATTAAACGTACAGCGAGAGCTATGTTTGTAATCCATACTAAACTACACTAAAGTAGTCCAACACTAAAGTATATTATACTAAAGTGTTAGGGTATTAATCAACCCACCTCACTACATAAAATGTTTTCTTCCTATTCTCTGTAATCCACTAATCCAACATAGCTGTTTATTATTTCTTTTTCATATGTAAAACCTCTATTTTTATACTAATTATAACATATCACTTTTCTGTTTGACACAGTTTATTTAGCACTCCAAATTTTAAGCCTCTAAAAACTTCTCTGCATCAAGTGCCGCCATGCACCCAGTCCCAGATGCAACTACTGCCTGGCGGTACACTTTATCTTGCACATCGCCTGCTGCAAATATTCCTAATCTGCTAGTTAAAGTTGTTCCAGATTTGGTAATAATGTAACCTTGCTCATCCATTTCAACTAAATTCTTAAAAATACCTGTATTTGGTGCGTGCCCAATTGCAATAAACATCCCGTCTATTTCCACTTCTTGAATCCTTTCAGTTTTAGTTGATTTAATCCTTACTCCAGTAACTTTTTTTGGGTTTTCTTCTCCAAGTATCTCTTCTACAGCGTGATTCCACATGATTTTTATTTTATCATTATTAAAGAGCCGATCCTGCAGCACTTTTTCTGCCCTTAATTTATCACGCCTGTGTATCAATATAACTTTTTCGGCAAATCGAGTTAAAAATATTGCCTCTTCAATAGCAGTGTTTCCACCACCGACCACAGCTACAACTTTGTCCTTAAAAAACGCTCCATCACAAGTTGCACAAGCTGATACCCCATAGCCTTGAAACTTTTTCTCACTCTCTAAACCGAGCCACTTTGCTTGTGCACCAGCTGCAATTATAACTGCATCAGAGTAATAGTTATTAAAATTACCAAAAGACTTAAATCTATATCCATTCTGGTCTTCACATTGTATATCATGGCCTATATTTCTTATTTCATCGTTTATTGTTTTTGCTCCAACTTTTTCTGCATGTAATCTCATTTGCTCCATTAGATCTGGGCCATGTATTAAAACAAAACCAGGATAGTTTTCAACATCTGTAGTGATTGTAAGCTGACCACCGGGCTGCATTCCAGTTACTACAATTGGCTCTAAATTTGCACGTGCTGCATATATAGCAGCAGAATAACCTGCTGCTCCAGAGCCAATGATCAAGACTTTTGTATTATATATTTCCATCTATAACTCTTCACTGTGAGAGTTAAGATAGTCAGCTACTCCTTCATTGCTCGCTTGCATTCCTGGCTTGCCTTTTTTCCATCCTGCTGGACACACTTCCCCGTGTTTTTTACTGTGCTTAACTGCGTCAATAATTCTGATGAATTCCTCTATATTACGCCCCAAAGGCAAATCATTTATTGATTGGTGACGTACAATAAATTTATCATCAATAATGAAAGTTGCCCTAAATGCAACCGAATCATCATATAGCACTCCATAATCTCTCGATATAGATTTTTTTACATCAGACACTAAAGGATATTTGACTTCTCCGATACCACCTTCATTGATTGGGGTCTTGCGCCAGTGATGATGTGAAAACTTCGAATCTATACTAACCCCAATAACTTCAACACCACGCTTTGAAAAATCATCTATCTTGTTACTAAATGATATTATTTCAGTAGGGCAAACAAATGTAAAATCAAGCGGATAAAAGAAAAGAACAGCATATTTATTTTTTATATACTCGCTAAAGCAGAAATTATCATCAATTTCTCCATTCGAGAGAACAACCGAAGCAGTAAAATCAATAGCAGATTTTGTTACAAGATTCATAACTAACCCATTTATTCTAAAATTACTTGATTTTATACCTTGATGAGTTTGTATGCAAGTTTTCTTTACAATTAAGTTCTTTCTGTAGACTATATATCTCTAACTCTTAAATCAACTGTTGATTTACTAACTTGAGTTAGACTTAACTGGGAGTTTACATCATTTTCTTCTTCATGTTTTGATGAAGAGTCTTGAAAGAATTTAGTAATAAGCCGCCATACACTCCTCGATTTAGCAGGCTTATTTGCATACAGATCTTGCTGACTATTGTCTTCTTGAAGAATGTTTATTGCATCCAGTGATAAAGACCTTTCACGTAGCTTGAAACGTTGCTCAATCTGTTCATTTCTATTAATAAGTTTGTTTATTGCTCCTTTAACAATACTTCTTAATGTACCTGGTCCACATGAATCATTCAACTCTGTTAAGTAATCTAATGATTTGCAAGCTTTAAACTCTAAGTAATTTTTCCATGTAAGCAATTCTTTTCTAAGCTGGTCTTCGATTTCTACAATAGTACTGATAAATTTACTGATAATACAGCTGTCTTCCATAATAAAACTCCTAGAAAAAACTTTCTCAATACGAATTTCTATTGTTTGATATAACATAGGTAAACTCTTTGTTTTATGTAGCGAGGTTGGTTGATTAACACCCTAGCCTTAAGGCGGACACTTTAGTATAATATAATTTAGTGTTGGACTACTTTAGTATGGTTTAGTATGGATTACAAACATAGCTCTCACAGTACGTTTAATTTAAAGTACCATTTAGTGT
>JARBCG010000147.1 GCA_028803175.1 Wolbachia sp. | reverse complement strand
CTTTCCATCTGTGGTACCTCCTTAATTTTTTTACAATATTGGAGTTTACCATATTTCCCTGGCTTTTTTGCTTTCCTCTAATCCATAATTGGCGTTATAAAAGATATATCAGAAACACATGAGAAACATCCTAATATGAATGATTAATCACTAATCTTAAGTGCCTGAATAAAAGCATTCTGTGGAATATTTACACTTCCTATGGAATGTAGTCTTTTTTTACCCTTTTTCTGCTTCTCTAAGAGCTTCATTCTTCGTGTTACATCACCGCCGTAGAGCTTAGCTGTAACATCTTTTCTATATGGATTGATCGTTTCTCCGGCGATAATTCTGCCGCCTAATGCTGCTTGAATTGCAATTTTATATTGTTGACGTGGTATTAAATCCTGCAATCGTGAACATATTTCACGTCCTCTTTTTTCTGCTCTACTTTTGTGAACTATACAAGCTAGTGCATCAACCGGCTCTCCGTTTATTAAAAAGCTTAACTTATCTATTTGGCTTACTTGATAGCTGGAAATTTTCCAATCTAGGCTTGCGTATCCCTTGGAAATTGATTTTAACCGATCATAAAAATCAAAAACAACTTCAGACAGTGGTAATTTATATTTAAGGAGAGCTGTTATTGTGTTACCAACATACGATAAATCCTCCTGCTTTCCTCTTCTTTCTTCGCATAAAGATAAAATTTCACCCAAATATTGATCAGGAAACATTATGGTCGCTGTAATCCATGGCTCTTCTACAATTTTAATTTGAGTTGGATCTGGCATATCACTTGGATTATGAATCTCAAGAATTTTTCCATTTCGCATTGTAACTTTATATGTAACACTTGGTGCAGTTGCTGTGAGATCTAAGTCAAATTCTCTCTCTAACCTTTCTTGGATAACCTCTAAGTGCAACATTCCTAAAAAACCACAACGAAATCCATAGCCAAGTATATTTGAAGTTTTAGCTTCAAAGGTGAAGCTAGCATCGTTTAAGTGTAATTTTTCCAGAGCTTCTCTTAAATATTTAAAATCGTCTGTTTTGTTAGGAAAAATACTACAAAACACCACATGGTGCACTTCTTTAAATCCTGGCAATGCTTCGCTACAAGGCCTTTTTTCCTCAGTGATAGTGTCACCAACCTTGCAATCTGCTACTTCCTTTATTGAAGCAGTTATAAAACCAACTTCTCCAGTAGAAAGTTCACCTGTCATCACTTTTTTAGGAGTAAAAATGCCAATATTATCCACTTGGTATGTGGCATCATTGGACATCATAACAATTTTCATGCCTTTTTTTAGCACTCCATTTCTAATCCGCACTAAAATTACTACCCCTAAGTAAGTGTCATACCAACTATCAACTAAAATTGCCTGTAATGGAGCATTTGCATCACCTTGTGGAGCTAGAAGTTTTTGCACTATAGCTTCAAGCACATCCTTTATTCTAAGACCAGTTTTGGCTGATATCAAAATCGCTTCACTTGCGTCAATACCAATTACTTCTTCAACTTGAAGTTTCACTTTTCCTGGATCTGCAGCAGGAAGATCAACTTTATTCAGTACAACTATTATTTCATGATTGTTATCAATTGCCTTATACACATTTGTAATGGTTTGTGCTTCAACGCCTTGACTGCTATCTACAACTAAAAGTGAACCTTCACATGCAGCCAAACTTCTACTTACTTCATATGAAAAATCAACGTGCCCTGGTGTATCCATAAGATTTAAGCAGTATTGATTACCATCACTTGCCGTATAATTAAGTCTAACCGTTTGTGCTTTAATTGTGATACCACGTTCACGCTCTATATCCATGGAATCAAGTATTTGATTTGTCATTTCTCTCGCTTCAAGACCGTTACACTCTTCTATTAGGCGATCAGCAAGAGTTGATTTGCCGTGGTCTATATGTGCTATTATTGCAAAATTTCTTATATTTTTCATATACTTTTGCTTTGAATTTAAGATAAGTTTACATTTTAAGTAATATAAGAGCAATTATTTATATTAAAGATACTTATAAGAGAAGTGCATTTTACTCTTTTAGTATGGATGACACTTGTTTTGAGTGAGAAATTACTTTATTGACCATATAGTTCTCATGATTATTATCTATTTTAGATAACTCATACAAATAATTTACCATTATTCCAGCTGATTGACTTATGCCCTTTTCAGAAGTATCTGCCATCCAGTGTAATTGCTTTATTGATGCACCGTTGCTTAGATGAAAATGTGCTACTGGATCGTAAGCATTTCCATTACTACTATTAATTTTTAACAAATAGTATGTGCATAACTTAAGCAAACATTGTTTGATTTCATTTGCAGATTCAATGTTAGCTTTTAATTGTTCTATATTTTCTAAAATCTCTGTATTTGATTGCTTTATACTGAGTTTATCAAATAAAGTGGTGTCCTGACTTAAATTTTCTTTTAGCCATTTTGTAAAGCCAGGTATCGGAGAAAGAGTTGCATATGCTTTTACATTTTTAAACTCTTGTGATAATTTTTCCACAACTCTTTTGATTAAAAAATTACCAAGGCTAATTCCAGATAACCCTGTTTGAGTATTGGATATTGAGTAAAATATGGCAACTCTTACATTGCTTGGATCATTTGGAAGTACTGACTCATCTAAAAGATGTTGAATGCTATCTGCAATTTCATTCATTAATGCAACTTCTACAAAAATCAAAGGTTCATTTGGTATTTTATAATGAAAAAAAGCAAAGCAGAGATGGTCGGAATCTAGTCTATTTTTTAGATCACCCCAAGAGGAAATTTTATGTACAGCTTCATATCTTATAAGTTTTTCTAATAGGGATGCAGGTGAGTTCCAGGTAATTTGGTGAAGGTCCAGTAAATCTACGTCAAACCAAGTATAAAGTATACTTTTTAACTCTTTTTCTAGCGAATTAAGACTCTTATATTTGCCCTTTAGCTTAAGTACGTCAGAACGCATATCAACAATAAACTTAAGGCCATCTGGCAAAGAAATAAATTGCTTTAATATTTTAGAACGTGGTGATTCAAGAATCTTTATCAAATCTTGCTCAAACTTATAGCTTAACTCAGGATTTTGATTGCTATTGTATTCTTTAATTTTTTCATCTATTTTTATCTTATTTGGATTGAATTTTTCTGCTAGAGTTTGTAGAAATTTTATTTTGCCTTCTCCTGACAAGTTCAAGTACAAATTGCCAAGAGATACAGTGTTCTTCCGTGCTGAAACTTCTCCACCTTTTGGATTTAAGCATTCATTCATCTTTAAGATTAAAGCATAAATATCACGACTATTACTTAAGTCAGGGCCGATGTTACCAATCCATGATCTTACAGCATCTGCAACCCCACCAAGAATTTTGAAAAAGCCTTTTGCTACTTTTTTATCTTCAATTTTTGCTATATCAGTTTTTGTTAATTGTCCTTCTTTCATAGATCTCTTTTACTATATATCTACCTTGAATGAAAGGAAAATCTATCTACTTTTCACTCAAGTGTTAATTATTATCCAAACTAATCGTTGGTTGTGCATCTTGCTCAGAGATTAGTGCAACTAATAAATTATTTATCAATTGCACTTTCTGCTTTCCATCTAATTGTATACTTTTATTTTTCTTAAAATGAGCTATGACTTCTTCAATAATTCCTATTGCATTTTGCACTATATGCTTTCTTGCAGAAGTGATAGCATGTGCTTGCTGGCGTCTTAGCATTGCTTGTGCAATTTCAGATGAGTAGGCTAAGTGCGATATTCTTGCTTCTGTAATCTCAATTCCAGCAACATCTAATCTTTGTTGTAACATTGACTGCAGTTCATCCGAAATTTTATCAGAATTCTTGCGTAAAGATTCCTCATCACTTTCACTGTCATATGGATAGTTGCTTGCTAACTCTCTTATTACTGAATCACTTTGTACAAAAACAAATTCATGATAGTTACTAACATTATAATAAGCTTTTGCAGGGCTACTTACTCTCCAGACAATTACCACTGAAATCTCTACAGGACTACCGTTTGCATCATTAACTTTGATCTTTTCTGTATTAATATTCTGAAACTTTAAGGAGATAACATATTTACTCACAAATGGAATTGTGATAAACATCCCGGGTTCGAAGTAAGTGCCAACATAATATCCAAAAAATTCTATCACTCTTGCTTCATTAGGATTATTGATAAAAAATCCTTTAGCAAGAAGTATTATTGAGCCAAGAATAATGATTGATACAAATGGATAATAACGTATAACTTTTCCAACATTTGTATCCTCATATACAAAGAAGAACAGTAAAAAAACTAGCCCAACTAGCCCTAATACTAGTGTAGGAAATAAACCTATTTGGTTTAGCTTTCTATCATTTATCATACTCTTGTTTACACCATCCTTAAATTGATGCTTTAACTAAAGTTTTATTATTAATTATTTCATCTACTTTATCCATAAGTAGTTTAAACTCTTTTAAGTCGTAGTCAAGTAACTTTACTTCAGTTTTATGCTCTAGTGTAAGCAGATCAACGTGTTTACCGTTATATATAACTTCATAATGCAAGTGAGTGCCTTTTGCAACACCAGTGCTCCCAACATATGCGATGACTTACCCTCGCTTTACTTTAGAACCTAATTTCAAATTATTATTAAATCTACTTATGTGTGCATAGCAGGTTGAGTAATCGTTTTTGTGTTTTATCCTTATGTATTTTTCATAGCCACCATTATCTCCTATGTACTCTATTACGCCATCTGCAGCAGCGTGTATAGTGGTACCGAATTTAGCTGCATAGTCTATTCCTTTATGAAAAGCAATATGGCCGTGAATAGGGTGCCTTCTGTTGCCAAATTTTGGAGAGATACTGTAATTTCCATTTAAAGGATTTATAAAAAATTTACTATTTTTTAAGCTCATTCCTTCTTTATCAAAATACCCTTCTTTGCCATTTTGTGGCTTGTAACAATATACACTAACAACTTTTTTATTGTCTGTTAGTGAAGTATATAAAACTTTTTCTTTAGTTTTCTGTTTATCAAAAGATCTTTTAAAAAGAATTTCTAACTTGCTTTCAGGTGTGATATCTCCTTTAAAATCTATATCCAAATTTTTGTATATATCAACTAATTTCATTACAGTACTGGACATCAAACCTTGTTCGATTCCTGTTGCAAAAAAGGAAGACTTTATATTACTTGATACTAATAAGAACTTCTTATCGTGTATTAGACTTCTTGCATAATCCCCTGTAATCCGAATAGCTTTACTACTTGGACCCATACTTTCTTTTTTCCAGAATTCCAGTGTTGCATGCTGGAATGACAAAGAAAAGTGGTCTGTACCAAAAGATAGGTCTGCTCATGCTTCTAAAATATAGAGAAACGCAAGTAAGATCAACTTCATAGCTGGAAAATTTGTTAAATTTATACAGACATTTAAAGCATAAAACAAACGCAACCACAAACAAGCTAAAAGCCTAATTAGAAATATTAGACCTACGAAATAATCGGTCGCTACACATAAGAGTATTTAAAAACGTTAAAACGCTTTTTCTAGCACTCTATTTCTTTTTTTAAAAGTACTGACCTTTCTTTTTTTACCGTATTTAGCCTTCAATGCGCTTGGTCTTTTAAAGACCTTTTTGTTGTTATTTTGCTTGAATTTGATATTCTTGCAATCAAAGTTTGGCTCTCCATCTTTGTCTGCTAAAGCAGGCAATTTTCTCTTGTCTTGAGGTGTAACGAAAGATAATGCACACCCTTCAGCTCCAGCACGTGCAGTTCTACCTATACGATGAATATAATCAGCTTGCGATTGTGGTGCGTCATAGTTAATTACATGTTGGATGTGCGGGATATCAAGACCACGAGAAGCCACATCAGTTGCAACCATAATTTGATTACGACCACGGCGAAAAGAATTAATTACTCCTTCGCGCTTGTGTTGCCTTAAGTCACCATGAATTGCTAAAGCACTGTAATCATCTTTACGTAATTTATCAGCTAACTGATCTGCTCCATGCTTTGTTTTGACAAAAATAATAACAGACCCTTCTCGTTCGCATAACTGTGCCAAAAGCTTCTCATATTTTCCTAGTTCTGATACGTAGATGACTTCCTGCTTTATTTTTTTAGAGGTTGTAGTATCACGCTCAATAGAAATGCGTTCTGGTTGATTTAGATATTTTTCAGCAAGTTTAACTATATCTACAGGAAGAGTTGCAGAAAACATAAAAGTTTGCCTTGCTTTTGGCAAATACTTCATAATTTCTTCAACTTGAACTCCAAAACCCATATCAAACATACGATCCGTTTCATCAAGCACGAGAGCACTAATGTTGTTGGTAACCAAAGTTTTACGTTCAATGTGATCTATAATACGACCAGGGGTACCTATTATAATTTGTGGCTTTTTCTGAAGTTGACTCAACTGCTTAAAAATAGGCTCACCACCAATCAACAGGGAAATCTTCAGTGAAGAACTTTGAAATAAAAGCTTTCTTATTTCATTTGTTACTTGTTGCGCAAGTTCTCTAGTTGGTGCAATAACTAAAGCTGAGCCGGTATTAGACTTGTCCAGCAATTTTGCAACTAACGGAATAGCAAACGCTAGAGTTTTCCCTGTTCCTGTTTGAGCAGATCCAAGGATATCTTTGCCTTGTAAGGCTAAAGGAATTGCCCGTATTTGAATGGGAGTTGGAACAGAAACATTATTTTTATCTAACGCTTGTCTAAGTGAAAACGGAAGATCCATCTCATTAAAGTTACTCACAATTTGTTGACTCTGCTAAAAATTTTTTTCATCTAAAAATAAATTAATCTTTTAATAATTTTAAATTTATTGCAGATTTTTTCTCTCTCCCATCTCTACCACGTTCTTCTCTAAGCTCGTAGCTTACTCTTGGCCCTTTTCCACTTTTTTTATCTTCTAGATTATTGAGATTTATTCCTGAATCCAACGCACTGATATGAACAAAAACATCGTCTTCACCTGTATCTGGCTTGATAAAACCATATCCTTTTTCGGTATTAAACCACTTTAAAGTACCAGTTTCCATTTAAACAACTCCTAAATTATTAATTACTATTACCTAATGTGATGAAAAACTTTGAAATTACGATTGAGAATACCCTAATACTTAGCTTTTGAAGCTAAACTTTTATATTCAATAGTCTATTCCTAACATTATGTAAGTAATTATACATGATTATTATATTAATGCAACTAAAATTTTTAATTATTGAGTGAACCTGCTACTGTCATTTCTCCAACCTTAATTGTAGGAGAATTAAACTGTCCACAAAAACTTAGGTCATTTGCAACTGTTAAGTTGCTAAACATGTAACTCAGGTTACTCGCAATAGTAATTTCATGTACTGGGTAAGTTACTTTTCCATTTTCTATAAAGAACCCATATGCACCTTGACTGTAATCACCATTGATTAAATTGATACCAAAGCCAAATAGATCTGTAACATATATTCCTTCTTTCACCTCTTTAATTAGCTCTTCACATGAAATGCTACCATTTTCAATATAAAAATTACTAGCTGCAGGAATGATTGAAGCATTACTTACACGAGTTGCGCTTCCAGTTGTTTCCAATTTTAATTTTTTAGCCGAATACAGATCTAAAATCCAATTTTGTAGCACTCCATTTTTTACAAATATATTTTTTTTGCTAGTTATTCCTTCTCCATCAAATGGTCTTGATGCTATGCCTTTTAACAATAATGGATCATCGATAATATTAATTCTATTATTGAAAATTTGAGTGTTTAAACTATTTCTCAAAAAAGAACTGTTGCTTGCTATTCTACTGCCATTTATTGCAGAGGCAAAGCTTTTTACTAGCTCTTTTGCTGCTCTTTTTTCAAAAATTACTGGGAACTTGCCAGTTTTTATCGTACGCGAATTTAATTGAGCAATTGCTCTTTGTGCTGCCTCTTTTCCAATTGATTCTGGTGACTTTAGATCGCAAAAATTACATGATATGTCATAATCATAGCCGACCTTCATTTCACTTTCTTTCCCAGCAACAACAGAGACCTGATTAGTAAAGGTTGACTTACTAAATGAACCAATAAAACCAGAAACAGTAGATAATGCTGTGTTAACTAAAAAATATGAAGATGATGATCCTTCAGAGTTAGTAATGTCTTTGTATGCAAAAGCTGAATTTTCTGCAGCTTCAGTAATTTCTTTGAGATTGTCAACAGTGATAATATTATTATCTAAGATACTTAAGTCTGTAGAAGAGTTGTAATTACCACCTTCTACAGCAAAATTAATATAATGATCTTCTGGTGCATTTTTTGCCATTTCTACTACTTGATCTACTGTATCACTAAGGTTATTTAAGTCATTTGTGGAAATGTATGCAGCTTTGTTTTTATTTGCTATGGCCATGATTCCTACGGTGCAATTTTTAGATTGTGATATTTTCTCTACCTTTGATAAACGTTGAGAAACTGAAATTTTATTAGTTTTGCACACAACTACTTCTGCGTCTAAGCTTTGCTTTTTTATTAGTTTAGTGATATCTGCTACAATGCTTAGTATATTCACTCTTTATTCCTTTAGATTTCTATAAAGATTCTGCACCACTTATGACTTCAATCAAGTCAGTTGTAATTGCTGCCTGGCGAGAGCGATTATAAAGTAGTGCTAATTCGTTTAGCATTTCTTTAGTATTCCTATTTGCTGATTCCATAGCAACCATTCTAGCACAATTTTCACTTGTTGCACTTTCTAGTATGGCAGAATAAAGCGCAACTGCGATATAATCTTTAATTAAAGACTTTAAAATAAACTCAATATTTTGAGGCTCATACTCATGGTTATAATTTGTTGTATCAACTAAAGTGCTGTCAATCAAAGATAAACCACTATCCCATGGCTTTATTGTTTCCAACGTTGGCTTTTGTGTGAAGGTATTATAAAACTTATTATAAAAGACCTGCACCCTATTATATTTATTGAAGTCTATATTATCAATAGAATCACATGCTTGCTTTAGTGTGACGCCTTTACTATTTTCAGTTTTTAAGATATTTTGAGAGTCAAATCTACTCTTGCCTATATCAAAAGCTCTTTTCCCAACAAACACGATATCTACTTTTTTACCATTTGAGGTTAGCTTATGTATATGCTCTTGACTAAATTTGATAATAGAAGAGTTAAAGTTACCGCACAAGCCACGATCAGAAGCAATAATAAATGCCAAATAAGAATTGTCATCACCAACGTTCGAAGCTTTTGCTAATAACTTTTGATCGGATGACAGCATTAATGAAGAAATGACATTATGCAACTTGGATATGTATAATCTTGAATTCAACAACTTTTTTTGACTTTGTAACAATTTTGCTGCAGAAACCATTTGCATTATCTTAGTAGTCTTCTGCACAGACTTAATGTTTTTAATTCTTAAAGACAGCTCCTTTAAGCTTTTCATTTCAACGAACAATTCTAACTTATTAAAGTATATATAATCGTTTTTGCTAAAAGACAAGTTTTTTTGCTATGAAATTGACTTTGCTCACTTGATTAATATGATGAAGCCAGATTATCTAACTACTAGGTTCCTATGAGCGAAACAGATCTTACCAACAAAAATTTAATGAATGAACTACAATTATTAGCAGATGAATTAAAAGCAAGAAAAGAAAAAAATAAAGAAGAAAGTCATACTTTTAAGGTTGATCAACAGCAAGACGGTAGTACAGATTTCGTAATCTGCGCTGGCAACTATTAGCTATATAAATTATCAGGGCATTATAAAATAGATTATAGTAATGTTAGAAATAAAAATATCATGCGAAAATGGTAACTGCAAAAGCACTATAGAATAATCTGATAGAATACATAGCTCTTAATAATAATGTTAGAATTAAAGAAAAATATGATGACAACTCCGATCACTTCAATATTAACTTAGCATTTTATGATAAAAGTGGTAATTCTACAAAAAAATATGAAACTGAATTAAGTTTTTAACACGGCCAAGATGAACCTAAAGGATACTTAGTAACACATGACCTCTTTGCTGTTTAATAAAGAGATTCTTATGTAGAAGATCTTTAATGTTAAGAAAGTGAGTGTTAAATAAACTGTGTCAAACCGCATTTTTAGATCAACTCAATTTTCAGTCTACCAGGAAAGAAAATATCAAGTTGGAATAGTGTTAATGTCAAGTTTTGTATAGGCACTATCCATTTTTCTTCTACCTTCCTTGTAGCATAATATGCCAGCTTGTACAAGGCATTTATGCTGGTAAACACTCCATTGGTTTTGGTAAATTTCTTAATTTACCTGTGTATCACCTCTATGGGATTTGTGGTGTAAATTACCCGTCTAACTTGCACCACATTTTTATCCAACTCCAATAAATAATTCTCGGCATTTCCTTATTTGAGGCTTGATATACCTTCTTCAAATCACCTAAAAAGCTCTTTGTATCTTTGCTAGCTACATACTTCAGTGAGTTGCGTATCTGGTTCACTATAGACATCTGCATTCTGCGTTAGGAAAGATGCTGTTTATAGCTGCAGGAAAGCTTTTTAGCCAATCAACACAAGCAATAAGGATATCTTCTACTCCTCTTTCTTTCAGATCGTTTAATACTCTGAGTCAGAAGTTCGCTCCTTTGCTTTCAGCCAAATAGAAGCATACTACCTCTTTTTCGCCATTCTGATCTATGCCTAACATGTTATACATGCACTTACTTATACAGCGTCCGTCCCATTTGACTTTAAAAAACATTCCATCCATAAGAACTATCAGATAAACTACCTGTAAAGTGCAACATAGCCATTCGTTTATCAATGGCAATAATTTATCGGTAATGCTCGATATTTCAGCCGTTGATATCTTATCGTCATACATATTCTCAGCATGTGACGTTATATCCTTGTATCCCATACAGCCGGCAAACATGCTTAGGATTTTTGTTTCAAGCTCAGGATATCGGCTCATTTGTCTCTTTTTACTATTTGTAGCTCAAAACTTCCTCATCTGTCCCTTGGTGTTAGTAGCTCAAATGACCTAGAACTTGTCTGTAAAGTCTTTGAACATTTGCCATTTCTTCTATTGTCTTCTTTGTTTTCGTCATGTGATAGATGGTTTTCCATTTCTCCCTCTAAGCTTGCCTATAGCAGCTTATTTATAGCACGGAGCAATTCATTATCACATAAAACCATAACGATACAGATATACTCAATCTAGCATTTTATGGCAACCAAATTCATATACAAATCAACATTTTTTTAACTAAATATTTTTTAAAAGAAACATTAGTTCTATCTTAAATTCCTTTATTTACTTATTTACTCTTTGATTTTCTTAAAAACGGGCAAAAATGTCCTACCTTTTAGAGAAAAATAGCTAAAGGTTAATGGATTATACAAAAATAATAGAAATTTTGGGGAAAATAATTAGGTACAAAAATGTTGTATGCATATGGGTGAAAAGCTAGCTATTATTGGGAATTTTGGCTATACTAGAACCAACCTAGGGAGGAGCTCGCGTATGATGAATGATGGGTCTGGGAAGAGTTGAACATCCGACCTCACGCTTATCAGGCGTGCGCTCTAACCACCTGAGCTACAGACCCCACTGAATTTTTACCTAAGCCGAAGCTTGTACACCATCATCAATCGGAAATAACATCAATAAAAGTTTTCTTATTTGCTGATCTTCTAAAGTTGACCAAGCCCTCTATTTTAGCAAAAATAGTGTGATCCTTACCCATACCAACATTTCTTCCAGGATGAAACTTTGTACCTCTTTGACGGACAATTATATTACCAGGAATAACTTTCCCATTTTTCTTTATCCCTAACCTACGACCTGGAGAATCTCTACCATTACAGGAACTACCACCTGATTTTTTAGTTGCCATATCTTTTACTCCTTACTTTTGAAGATTAATTTCATTGATACGAAGAACAGTTATGCACTGCCTATGACCGGCCTTTCTGCGATAATTTTTTCTTCTCTTCTTTTTGAAAATTATAATTTTTTCTCCTCTACACTGTTCCAATACTTCAGCTTTAACAGTAGCATTAGAGGAATAAGATAAGCTGTTGTTTGAAACACAAATCACCTTGTTGATTTCTACCTCTTTTCCTTTCTCGGCTTCTAATTTCTCTACTTTTATTACACTGCCTTTTTTGACTAAATATTGCTTTCCACCAGTTTCAATTACTGCAAACATAATAATTATAAATTTTTATTACCAATCTTAATTGTAAACGATGTCATATATACTGTCAATATAAATAAAAAACATGACTTAATGTTACTTCTGAATCTAAAATATTTTAAGTAGCTTTAAGGATAGGATAAAAGTAATTCTACAAGCTTCTGATTATTACCATTAGTGGCATAGTGTAACGCATTCATTCCCTCGTTATTTTTAGCATTGATATCTGCGTTGTGTTTTAGTAGCACTTTGGCAGCAACTTTCCCTTTTAAAGCAGCAAGATGTGTTGAGGTATTGTCGTCCTTATCCTTAGTGTTAACATTAGCATTTTCTTGAATAATGTACTTTACTATATCTAACTCTCCATTCTTAACAGCCCAGTACGGTGGTGTTTGGTAAAAATAGTCCCCCCAGCATCAATATTAGCACCTTTATCGATCAGATGCTGCCTATGTTCAACCATCCATTTCCAGCAGCTAAATGTAATGGAGTAACGCTATACTCACATTTAGCATTAACAATCCTTCTTAATTTATCTGAATATTTTACTTTGCTTTGTAATTACCATTTTCCGTAAGCCAATATAATGGTCTACTACAAACACCAATTATGGATTAGAAGAAAACAAAAAAGCCAGGGAAATAGGGTAAACTCAAATATTGTAAAAAATTAAGGAGGTACCTAAGAGAG
>JARBCG010000146.1 GCA_028803175.1 Wolbachia sp. | reverse complement strand
GCCCAGGATCAATCTCTATTTGACCATCTTTATTGATTACAGAGTTTTCTATAATTACAGGAATTAAAAGAGCAATCTGTCTATTGGAAAAAGCATATACACCACCAAATCTACCTGATCGTGTGGTTTCAGTTTGACCTTTAATATCAGTCAAAAGATCATAACCAAATTGAGCATTAATCTTATTTGCCTCACCACGATTTAGGTACCTTGAAATATTACCCTCTTTGATTGTAGGTATAAAAGCAAAGCGATCTCCATTACTTATCTTGTCTTTATCGATAAACTCATCATAGTAATACCTGTGGATTGGTATTTCAGTTAAGCGAAAGATTAGCTCGCCTATAGCATCCTTGTAGTGTTTAGCTTTCACTTTTAAATTATCACTGTGCTGAAGGTAAAAATTATACCCCACCTCTTTTTTAGAAGCTTCTGTTATATTTCTAATGAAACCAATATTTTCAACATCTTTAACATATACCTTATTGCCATCAATATGATAGAAATCTGAATAACTACAACCATGCTCCTCCATTTGTGCTTGAAGTGCCATCACAAAATACGTTTGCAGATTTGGGCCATTAAACAACAGACATTTTATATAACTAGATGACGGATCCATTTTTGCCTGCTTTATACTTGCGTTTAAAGTCTCTTCAATGCGTTTTTTACCAAGATGATGTTTTTCATCAATTTTCTTAATCACTCGGTCTTCGACATCATTTTCAAATTCCTCAGCAAAGTGCACCTTGAGATTAAAAATTACTCTAGAGTCTATAGGAACTGTGAGCTTAGTTATTCTTGTTTTCTTGTCATACTTTAACCATTTCTTATCAAAGTGAAATGGAAAAGATTCAAGATCAAAAACGTGACAAGCTACAAACTCATCAGAATAATATTCTCTTACTAAGTCTCTTGCCATCTGTGATAAGTACCTCTTTGCAGAGCGCCGACCACAATTAAACTTAACGACGATATTATCGCCCTCCACAACAAAATTAGTGTTGACTTTAGAGCCGTAATTACTAACGTTAAATGCATTAACCAGCTCCTTAACAAAATCTAAACTAGTCATAACTCCTCCCCTATCAAAATATTACTTTTCTTTATTTTTACTCCCAGCCTTATCAGCTTTAGTACCACTCATCCTCGTATAAGGATACTTACCACAATCATCAAACCTACTACGACCCTCGTGCATGTCTGGTCCACCACCTTCTCTAGGATTAGCTTTTAGCCAGGCAGCAGAATCATACCCACCAGAGCCTACCTTAAAACGAGGATCTCCTTGTGAACTAGAGCTCGCTTGTTGTTTTTTATCCATAATACCCTCCGTTAATAAAAATATTATGTAATCTATATATTATAAATAAATCATAAGTGCAACAACTTTTTTGCATTTTCATAAATTTTTTTTTCATTTCCCTTTATAACCTCCTTTAGGCTGAACATTTATAGAATTAAGTTCTGATTCTGGTGAAATTTGATCCTGCTCAGCAAGTAATTCACCACAAATTTTATCTATATCAATTGTTTCTTTGCCAGTATTACTACTCTTTTGTCCACCAATTGACCCTACTGTTTCTTTGCTAGCATTACCACTATTTCTCATATTTTGCTCACCAGTTGACCCTACTGTTGGTGTCTGCCCGCTAATATTCATGCTTTTCTTTTCTGATTTTTCACTAGACCGCCCTGTCTTTTCAACAAATATTGGCCCCTTCTCCGCAGGTTTCTGTGGACACACCTCTTTCTTCTGTTCCTCCGGCTTCGCTTTTTTCTCTTCTTTGTCCACTTTTTGTTTTTGTGAATTTTCATGAGATTTTCTTTCAAGCTCAGTAAGACGCAATAGATGTTTCAAAGGATCTGACACAATTTCAAGTTCTGGTTTGCTCAGAACAACCGGCCTTACAAATCCTGGTGAAATTTCAAAAAGGAAAACTGGCACTTTAGGTTTTTCTCTTTCATCCACTTTCATTTCTACGTTTTCGCAAACTTCTTTATTTTCTTCCTTTAATGATGTTTTTTCTGCTTTTTTATCTTCTTTTTCTGTAGATGCCTCT
>JARBCG010000145.1 GCA_028803175.1 Wolbachia sp. | reverse complement strand
GAAATTATTAGGAAAGTATGTACTGCGAACTACGTAGATATAGTAAGTGGTAATATTACTTCTGACCATATGCTAATCTCTATGTCTACTAGCATGGCGCTATCTAAGTTCGTGCAGTATATTAAGGGAAAGAGTAGTCACAAGTTATTCCAGGAATTTGAATACTTAAGAAAAAGATATTTGGGACAGCACCTTTGGCAAAAGGATACTTTGCTGTTACAGTTGGCAATGTGAATTCTACAGATGTAAAGAAGTATATCGAAGAACAAGGAAGTCCTCATAGCTATTCTAATGATTTCAACGTCGAGTTTTTAAACTCATAATCTACTTTACATGCGTTTTTTAACCACCAGCTATAGCTGGTTGTAATTGATAACTATTTGTTTAGCAAAGCAATAACCAAAGATATAATAGTAGTTGCAATATTTAGCGTATTAACGGTGGTAAAATTCAGTAGAATACCAGGACAACTATTGGTTGGTATGCGCGTAAAAGATAAAAATACATTTAAGAATATTACCGCCATGTAAGCAGTAAAATGATTTCTCTCTTTTAAAACTTTTAATATTATATGGTCATTATCAATTAAAATTTCTTATTGGTTTATAATTTTACCAATCTTAACTTTAGTTCTTGCAGTATATGATAAACGTAAACAAGCTTTTCATGATAAAATAGCAAACACAGTAGTAACAAACCATGAACCTGAAAATTAACTTTTCTCTATTGTAGTTTAGAGTAATCACTCATCTATATCGCTGCTAATATCCTTTAGCATGCTATAATTGCCTTTTCTAAACTTACTTTTTAGGGATGTAACTCCACTTTCACTGATTCCACATAAGCTTAGTGCTGCTGCACCTAATTGCAATCCTACTTCACATGTTTCAGGAATAACTTTATTAGCTCCCAGGTCTTTATAAACTTCTACATTACTTAAGTCTGGTAGACGTATTATGACATTCACGTGCGGAAAATTTACTGCAACTAAAGCAATGACTTTTTTTATAGTAACTTCATTTTTTATTGAAATTACAAGAGCTTGAGCCCTTTCTATTCCTATTGATTTTAAAATTTCAGGTCTTGTAACATCACCAAGATATACAGGAAAGCCATCACTTTTTCCTTCCTTGACTACTTTTGATTGAATATCTACAATAACATAGCTCAAATGTTCTGCAGTAAGCATCTTTGTTACCATATATCCAACTCGCCCAAAACCAGCAACTATTACATGATTATGAAGATCTTGTGTATCTGTTACTACTGCTTCATCATCTAAGATTACCTTTTCACTGCTCGATGAATTTGCTATCCAGTCCCCAAGCCCAGACAAAAGAGGAGTAAAGGCCATTGTCACTGTAGTCAATATCATAAGTACTTGAGCAGTTTCACCTGGTAATACATCTAATTCATCTGCCATACGAAATAGAATAAATGCAAATTCACCACCTTGTGCAAGTAACAACCCAGCTTGTATAGCTGGTGCACCCTTAAATCCAAAAAATCTACATAAAACATATATAATAGATGTTTTTAAAACGATCAGGATAACAGACAGTAAAGTAATTAGAGGTAATTTATTGAGCAAAAGTTCGGTATTTATAGACATACCAACAGTCATAAAAAATAGTCCCAGGAATAAATCCTTGAATGGTAAAATTGCATGTTCTACCGAAAGCCTATGCTCTGTTTCTGCAACTAACAAACCAGCAACAAAAGCACCGAGCGCCATTGATAAGTGAAACGTTTCAGTAATGAAAGCTGACCCTAATATTATTAAAAGTGTTGTTGCTATAAATATCTCATTACTTTCCATTCTAGCAATAACTGAAAATAAAGGCCTAAGTAACAACCTCCCAGTTATAAATATTAATACCAATGCAATAGCTGCTTGCACCAACGAACCTGCTAACGAACTTATAAGGCTATGCTGAGAATTACCAGCAAGTAAAGGAACCAATACTATCAATGGTACCACAGCAAAATCCTGCAGTAAAAGAACTGCAATTGATAATCTACCTACTTGTGTTGCTTGATGACCCTTCTCTTGCAAAACCTGCAACACCATTGCTGTTGACGACAATGTAAGCCCACCACCAATAACTGCTGCTATCTTTGCATTTACTCCAAAAGCAAGAGCAACGCACCATATTGCTACCATAGTTACTATAACTTGAAGGGAACCAAACCCAAACACGTGAATGCGCATGGCAATTAATCGCTCAAACGTTAATTCAAGGCCTATAATAAACAACAGAAAAACCACACCGAATTCTGCAAAATTATCCATTGCCTCAGCAGAACCTACTAAATCAAACCCATGAGAACCAATAACCGCCCCTGCAACAAAATAACCGAGCACTGGGCTAATATTCATCTTCCAAAATGCTATAACTATAAATACAGCAGCAGACAGTAAAATTATGATATCAAATAAATGGCTGTGCATGAACTTAACCTGTAGAATTAGACCATTTGATTGAACAACCAATACTCGATTTTTGATTAGTTGGAGAGTTACCGGTTTCTGCAATAAACTTTACAGCTTGAAATAAATCACTACTACCTGCTTTGTAGTCATGCATTTTTTCCTTTCTTGAGTCATCAAAACGTCCGCGATAACAAAGATTTAAATTGGAGTTAAAACCAAAAAAGTCAGGAGTACATACAGCTCCATATACTTTAGCTACTTCCTGTGTGCTATCAATTAGATATGGAAATATAAATTTGTTTTCTTTAGCAAAATTAATCATATTTTCATAAGAATCTTCTGGATATTCATTTATATCATTAGGCATTATTGCAACAGCATTCACATGATAATCTTTTTTCAATAAATCGATATCACTGACTAAATTGCTAATAATTGACTGAACATAAGGACAGTGATTGCATATAAACATAACAACAAGGCCATTTTTCCCTCGACAATCACTTAAAGTATAGTGTTTATAATCAACTCCCAAAAGATTAAAGTCTTTTGCAGTAAAGTTAAAATCTACTTTAGGTGTGTTAAGAGCAACCATGAGCTTAAGCTATAGAATTATATACCACACATAATTTATGATTTTATTGTTTAAGTGTCAAACGGTTTCTATGTATACTATTTGTAAGCTTTTCATAACTGAAATTTATGTTCATAACGTTTGAAGGAATAGATGGCTCTGGTAAAACAATACAGTCTAAACTACTTGCAGATTATTTCAAGCAAATTCATGGCAAAAATAATGTAGTATTAACAAGAGAACCAGGTGGTACTGGTTTTACAGAAAAAATAAGAGAAGTATTGCTAATAAATGAAATTGATCCTATTTCTGAACTCTTATTACTTATCTCAATGCGGTATGAGCACATGAAGAAATTAATATTGCCAGCTCTTCAGGAAGGGAAAATCTTAATTTGTGATCGATTCATTGATTCGACTGTTGCTTATCAAGGATATGGACTTGGTGTTGATTTAGAACTAATAAGAAAATTGCACAAGTTAGTAGAAATCAAATATCCAGATATTACATTCATCCTAGATATTGATGTTAATATTGGACTCAGCAGAGCAAAGGATAAAAATAAATATGAAGAAATGGATGTTGTTTTTTACAATAAGGTTAGAAAGGGATTTCATGAGATAGCTATAAAAGAACCTGATAGATGCCGTATTATCACTGAAATTGAAATAAAAGGTGATGATCAAGTACACACTGAGATTATCAACATTATAAAAAAAAGTATTGCTGATTATATATAGACTTCTCATTCTAACTGTAATAGTTAACAATCCTTTAACAATATTTATGTATAATATAGCATAATACTTAAGACGCCAACTATGAATTAACCAACAAAGCAGACAGAGGAGATTTTGGGCTTTTTACCCTTTAAACAATATGAAACTATGGTGGATATAGTATATACTAAAAAATTAATTGGTGATCTATGACGAAAATATTAAATTTTAAACTTATTTTTTAAATAATCAAAAACTGTCTCAATAATAGATCGTTTTCTGAGTAAAACCTTCTCATTAAGAG
>JARBCG010000144.1 GCA_028803175.1 Wolbachia sp. | reverse complement strand
TGGAGTGTAGTATTGGAATAAAAAAGTATGAACCAGAGTTAAAAGTAAAAGTAGCATTGGAAGCAATAAAAAACCAAAAAAGCACAGCTGAGATATGTAGTGAATATAAAATACCATCAACAAATCTATATGACTGGCATGATATGGTATTAACAAGCGGACTTTTTTGTTTTCTTCTAATCCATAGTTGGCGTTACTATCGTTTTTTAAAACTACCAGCTTCAGCTGGTTGTAATCGATCAAGTGGAGTGATAGGAGCTATAGCATTACCTGTAGCGTTTTTTGTTACAAGATTTATTATTCTTCCTATATGTTTCAAGGATCTACAACATTCAGTTACAGGCTATCAGCCACTAAGTGATTTATACAGAATTGGTAGAAACGGTGATGAATAACCAGGCAGTTCATTAGGCAGAATAAATGCAAATGCCGCTGTAGTTCAGGATTCATTAAACAGTGAATCTTAAGTAATAATATTATCGCTTTTCCTTTTTACAGATTGAGTTACCAAAGCTTTAAGTGAAAATAACATCAACCAATAAGGGAAGATGATATGATGGTATTTCCTCTGTTGGTACTACAGTTTCTCCTCTTAGGCCTTCCATACTATATGTTTTGTATTCCACTATACTTGGTGACAAAAAACAAAAATCTACTCTATTTGGATGGCCATTAGCATTGCAAACACCAACTATGGACTAGAGGAAATCAAAAAAGCCAGGGAAATATGGTAAACTCCAATATTGTAAAAAAAACTAAGGAATTATTCCAGAGAAAAAGAATAGCATAGAATTATTTTGCTTTGTAGATGATTTTTGCAAAATAGTAGATGAAAAACGTGTAGACAAATTATCGCCTAATAGCAAGAAACCTACTAGAATACTGGAAATTACTCATTCTGAAGCCATTACTATAATACTGTTTTATCAACAATCCAGATTAAAAATTTTAAAACTTTTTATCCATTTTACCTAAAATCTCTGTTTGGTGCTACTATTATATTGGTTCTGCGAGAAAGCAAAAATGAAACGAGAGGGGATAAATTCAAAGTGTTGTGCTGAAAAAGGCAACGTGGATGAAAGAAAACCCGTGTCAAGCTTGAAGAGAGACTTATTACAGAGAGGCTTACTGTCCTGTTATTTGGAGATAGGAGATTTTTCAAATGCGTTAATGCCGCTTAATGAGAAGGTTTTATTCAGAAAACGATCTATTATTGAGATAGTTTTTGACTATTTAAAAAATAAGTTTAGAATTTAACATTTTTGTCATAGATCATCAATTAATCTTTTAGTACACAATCTACCATCGTTTCATATTGTTTAAAGGATAAAAAGCCAAGAATCTCTTCTGTCTGCTTTATTGGTTAATCTATAGTTGGCATTATTATTGCTTGATAATGGCAATATACCAGTATCAGCTTGCAATTTTGTCTGAAGTTCTTCAACAGTTGGCTTATTACCACTAGAATATTCATAATTTTTACCAAGTGATGAAAATAAGACATATCCCATTACCACTACAAGTAGTGCTGTTGCACCTATAAAAAAAGGTACTGAATTTGTAGAAAGTGCAATAATCCATACGATAACTGCAATAGCAGTACAAATTACTTTTTCATAATCACTAGAACTATCTGGTTTATTGTTTGAATAAACCAGACTATTTTTCCACTTTCTAAGAGTGTCTTTGATAATTTTATCATTGTATATATATTGATTATCATTTTTTTTAGACAATTCTTCTTCAACATCATAATCCAAGCGGTTTTTAAGCAAAATCTCAAGAATATCTTCACTTTTTACAAAATCAATTATCCTGCCAGCATTCCTTGCCTTTTTGTGTACACCACAAAAATAAGCATTAAGTAAATATTGTGCTAAATCAGAATAAATTTCTTCTAAAAAATCTTTATTCTTTATATAAGTTAAAATTAATTCAGCAGATTGTAATTTATCTTTTATAATAGCGTAAAATAATGGGCTGTTACCATTATTGTAGGCAGTGAAAACGACTTTTATATCTTCTGCACTGTATCTTACACATGTTAGTATTTCTCCTACATCTTTATCTGCATTTATGCAGAGAATAGTTCTGTGCATAACGTTGGCTGTTGACCAATTAAATGGAAATTATGAATAATTTTTACCTCAAAATTAGTTATTAACATCTTAATATTATATATATAACTAAATATTTCAATTAATTTTTGAATAAAATATAAAAAATTCTCCTATTATGTGATTATTTCTCAAGTAAGATAATTTTCAAATTTAAATTCAAGTTGATTAAAACTATGCACTCACCCTTTGTGCTTTTCTGAAGATATTCTATAATAAACTTTAAATTATGGTTAATTCATGTCTATTGCCTTTGAAGTCACTATGGCTATTCGTTATTTACAAGCAAAAAATATAAGGTTTTGTTCCATAATGACATCATTTTCTATTGTTGGCATTGCACTTGGTGTTGCAACATTAATAGTTGTGATGTCTGTAATGAATGGGTTCAGAGCAAAGTTGCTTGATTCAATACTTGGTATTGATGGCCATATTAATGTGTACTTTGATAAAAGTGTTAATCCAGATTACCGTTCTGTATCAAAGTCTATTGAGAAAATTCCAGGTGTATTAAAAGCTACACCAATGACTAATGATCAAATAATAGTTTCAGCAAATGGTAACATTGCAGGCAGCGTTGTTCAAGGCATATCAATTGAAAATTTGATTAGCAATGTTGTTGTCACAAATAACATTATCATAGGTAATGTGAAAAATTTTGATGAAGGAGTGATTATAGGAGCACGCTTAGCAGAAAATTTGAATATTGACTATGGTGATAAGATTATGTTTATGTCATCTGAAGGATTTGATGCACTGCTTGGTGAAATGCCACGGATGAAAAAATATAAAGTAGTCGGAATATTTGATATTGGTATGTTTGAGTATGACAATACCTTGATATATATGCCTCTTGAAACAGCACAGGCCTTTTTTAACTATAAAGATAGCATACAAAACATAGAAGTATTTGTGGACGACATTGCAAGATCTGATAAGCTGGCAAAGGTTATAGCAAAAGAAATAAAGATGGAGGCTACAAGCTGGCAAGTACAACAAAAACATTATTTTAATGCTTTAAAAACTGAAAGAAATGTAATGTTTTTAATTCTTACTTTGATTATAGTAGTTGCAGCGTTTAATATTGTTTCAAGTTTAATGATAATAGTGCAGGAAAAGAAATCAGCGATTGCAATTATGCGTACATTTGGAGCAACAAATGGTAGTGTTATGCGCATATTCTGTATTTGTGGTTTATTAATTGGTTTCACAGGAACATGTCTTGGATCTGTTATAGGTGTTGTTTTTTCTCTTAATATTGAAAATATTAGAGTATTCTTAGAAAGTATTACTAATGTTAAGCTTTTTGATCCTATGATATATTTCTTTTCAAATTTGCCTGTAATATTAGCCATTCAAGACGTGATAAATATTTCTGCTCTTGCATTATTCTTATCATTTTTAGCTACAATTGTTCCAGCATTACAAGCAGCTGCACAAGATCCTGTGGAGATACTACGTTATGAATGATACTCAACAAAACTATACAGGCTGGTTTTTGATTATGTTATTAATTGTTGGTTATGTCACAGTAAATAACATGATTTTTTCAAAGATAAATAAGCAAGAAAGCGAAAACAATATAAGAACTTTATCGGAAAGCTTGGATGAATTTAAGATGTTACTTGAGGTTAATCAATCCAGGTTAGAGAAAAAGATGTTTGACTTCAAAAGAAGTCTTCACACGCAATGTGATCAAACAGGTGATGGAAGCTCAAGATATAAAAATCTTGCAAAATTACTATTGCTTGTAACGAAAATGAAGAACTCATTAACACAAGGAAAAAAATTCATTAACCATATCAGTGAAATAAAGCCTTTGATACTGGAGCTAGATGACCAAGATATAGATAATGCAGTAAATGAGCTGGAGTATCTGAAAGAAATAGACACTCTATACGGGATAAAGGTATCTTTTGAAAGAATTATTGATACTGTTAATTATAATAATAGTAGGCTATTTAGGAAAATTATTTCGAACTGGATAAAGGTAAAAAATAAAAGTGATCCATTAAGAGTCAAGTTTGCAGAAATTGAAGATTCAATACTTGAAAATGATTTGCAAGGAATAGCTAGTTCAGCAAGTAGTTTAACTTATCAAGAATTTAAACCATGGCTCAATAAATTGAATAACTTTGTTGTGGCTTCTCAGAACATTTCGATAATATATAATCACCTATTGCAGTATATTTCATGATTTATTTCATAATTTTCATTCTATCATTTTTATTTGGTATTTGGATAAAGATAAGTGGTGAAGTAATAAAATTGGAATTAGGTAATTATACGATAGATATTGATCTATATTTTATTGTTTTTACTTGTGTAGTTTCATTATTTTTGTCAATTATTTGTGCACGGTTCTTTTCCTCTATTTCATCAACGTTTGTTAGTATGAAAAACAAAAGAAGAGATAGAGAAGAATTGCTTCTCTTTGAAACTTTCTTAAGTATAGATCTAGACAATATAGATAATGTTCAAAAGCTGATTAAAAATCTAAATGAAGAGAATGACAGATTATTTTTAATAAGACTCTTCAATTCAGGCAAGACAGGAAATTACAGCTTCTTCAGTAACGGCTTAACAAGTATTGCAAATAAAAATCGCAACTTGGCTTTACTTCTATCTAATAAGCTTATTGCACATCTCAAAAAAGACAAGATGACCTTTCGAAAGTTTATAGAGTACTGCTCTAATTCAATCAATGATAGAATACTATCTATACCTTTTCAGATAGAGTATTACATACTACAAGAGGATTGGAGTAATGCAATTTTAAAACTTAAGGAGGCTACCAGATTTAATATTTTTCTTCTCTTTGATCATAAAGAAATGTTTACAGTTTTTTACTGTGCTTTAGCAAGAGAATATGAGAGTAAAGGAAATTTTAAAGAGGCTATAAAGTCTCTATTAAGAGCACAAAGTTATTGTGCGACTTTTCAACCGATCAGTTATTTAAAGGCAGAGTTATATATTAAGCTTGGAAAAATAAGAAAAGCTTCTGCAGTACTAGAGGCAGAATACGAGATAAACCCAAATCCTCAAGTAGCTAAGCTTTATATTAGCTTGAATCATGATAAAGCAGAGCGGCTTTATAATTTACGCCCTGACTACTACTACAGTCACTGTATGCTGGCTTCATCTGCAATTACTTCAGGTAAATACGACCTTGCAAATCAATACTTAGATACTGCTATAAAAAAAGCTAACTACATGTCAATCTACCTTATTATGACACAGCTCAAGATAGTATTACAAGAGCATGACAAAGCAATTTATTGGCTAAACAAAATAAGTTCTGAAGCTTTATCTGATCCATGCTGGAAATGTAAAAGTTGCAATAAAAAACTTGAGAAGTGGGATCATCGATGTTCTAACTGCAGGGATTTTAATTGTATTATTATATATTAAATTGTTTGCAATTGATTATTTGTCATTTTATCACGTTTTTCTTCAAAAGCATCCCAAAGATCTTTTTCCAGCGATATGTTGTATAGTTTATTGATGTAAACTATTCCTGTTGGTGAAGTTGTATTAATTTCAAGTAGAAAATCATCCATAATATCTATACCGACAAATATTAGTCCTTTTTTCTCTAATTCAGGACCAATTTTACTACATATTTCTTGATCTATATCACTCATTTCAACAAGTTCAAAACTTGCTCCAAGACGCACGTTTGTTCTTATCTCTCCATTTGCCGGGGTTCTCTTCATTATCCCTATCGGGTTACCGTCTAGTAGCAATATTCTTTTGTCTTTATCTATATTTTTACAAAATAATTGTGCAATTACAGGGCATTCATATTTTGCTACCATTAACTCCACTACTACTTGAATACTACTCTCATCTTGTATTCTTATTACATCATTTCCGCCATAACTGTATAATGGCTTCAGAATTATATCTTTGTGTTCCCGGTAAAAATCTCTAATCATCGATACATTTTCCGTGATCAAAGTTGGTGGAATTAATTCTGGAAATAATGAGGTTATCAATTTTTCAGGACAATTTCTTATTTCTATAGGATTATTAATCACTAAAGCTTTAACTTTTTCTAAGATATATGTTGTTGTAATATAACGCATATTAAATGGTGGATCCTGTCTGATAAACACAATATCCATTTCATCTAGGTTTATTTCTCTATTTTCCTTAGAAATAAACCCATAACTATCAACTCTAATTTTCTTAGCCAGAGCAATAGGCTGATTTAACTTTAGTGCTAAATTATCAGGAGTGTATATAAAAACTTCACTGCTTCTTTTTTGTGCTTCCTTTATTAGTGCAAATGTAGTGTCAATTTTAAAGTTTATACTTTCATCCATTTGAAAAGCAACTTTCATTTGTATCTCCTACTTATCACTACGGAACGGCCTATTGTTAAAGTTGATTAAATACTGCTGTACACTTTCTTTATCATTTTTTTTCCTTTTACAGACGGGTTGCTTATCTTTCAGAATTAAAAGAATCCCCTAAGTTTTCTAGCACGACTTGGATGCCTTAATTTGCGTAGTGCTTTTGCTTCTATTTGTCTAATTCTCTCACGTGTAACATTAAAGATTTTACCAACTTCTTCTAAGGTATGCTCTTTACCATCTTTACCCAAGCCAAAGCGCATTCTTAAAATTCTTTCTTCTTTTGGTGCTAGGGTTGAAAGAATAGAAGTTGTAATATTGCGCAGATCAGCAAGTATAGCAGCATCTTCTGGTTTGGAGACTCGTTTATCTTCTATACAATCACCGACAGTACCACTGTCATCTTTTCCTGTTGGAGCTTCAAGACTAACTGGATCCTTTGTTACTTTCATAACTTTACGTATTCTGTCTGTCGGCATCTTAAGTTCGACACTCAACTCTTCTAATGTTGGCTCCCTCTCCATATCATGAGTCATCTTCCTTAATGTTTTATTGATCTTACTGATAATTTCTACCATATGAACTGGTATTCTAACTACTTTAGATTGTTCAGGTATTGCTCTAGTGATTGATTGCCTTACCCACCAAGTTCCATAAGTTGAAAATTTATATCCGCGTTTGTAATCAAATTTGTCAACGGCCTTCATTAGACCAATGTTTCCTTCCTGTATTAGGTCAAGCAATGCTAACCCTCTGTTTGAGTATTTCTTGGCAATAGAAACCACCAGCCTCAAATTTGCTTTAATCATCTCTTGCTTTGCTTCAGAAACTTTTCGTTCATGTTTTTGTATTCTTTTAATTGATTCTTTGAATTCTTGTACATCATCTTCTTGTGCATATTGTCTAATGTTATTCAAAGTATTAGATATATGTTCAAAGTTACCATCTACAAACCTTGCAAACTTGCTTTTTAACTTGTCTGTAATAGGCAGTTTATCATTATGAAGTTTGGTTATTAGGTTTACCTTTTTTAGCTCATGCTTTAGGAGTATGTTATTGTAAATTTCATAAAAATTTTCTCTATTAATGTCATACTTTTTAGATTCAGAAATGAGATTAGCTTCTTCAAGCATTATACATCTATTAATGTTGTAAAGCTCTTGTGTAATTCTAGCAACAGCAGCATCACTTAATTTAATTTGCAATGCTATGGACCATATTTGATTATATAAATCTTCATATACCAGTTCGTTTGAATGATTTTTAGAATCTTGCTTAAGCATTAACGCTTTACTTGTTAAAATGATTATATCGTCTAGTGCAACTATAACCTTTGGTAACAAATCACTTTCCATTTCAAGAATAGAAACATTTAAGTTTGCTGAACTTATATCTTCATTATCGCTTTCTTCTTCATCATCTTTTTCACTATCATCTTTTTCGTCATCATCACAATATTCACTGCTTTCTTCATCTTCAGAGTCTTCATTATCTTCTTTAGGTATAACATTAAAGTCAGAGTTATAAATCGCATCCAAATCTATAATTTCCCTTAATAAAAGACTGCCGCTACTTAGATCATCGCGCCATGCTTTTACTATCTTCAATGCTATTGATGTTTCGATTATTGCACGTAACATATTGTTCTTTTCAGATTCAATTTTTTTTGCTATCTTGACTTCATCTCCTCTTGATAAGAGCTTTACAGAACTCATGTCCCGTAAGTACACTCTTATTGGGTCATCATTTTGTACTAGAGTTGTCATAACGGCTGGCGATGCATCTTCATCATCTTTACCATCATCATTGTTAATGCTAGTGTCTTCCTCATCTTCACTAGTTTCGAGTATATTAATTCCAGAATCTTGCAGTAAAGATACTGTATTATCTATAAAGTCAGGCGAAAAATTTTCATCTGATAGTGTATTATTTAGATCATCAAAAGTTATAAAACCACCCTTTTTTATACTTTTTGTTACAAGATCTCTAATAATTTTTTTCTCATCTTGTGTATCATTGATAGTTGACATTATTACCTTTATAGTTTAAAACTTTGTTACTTATTAACAAATAAATTTACAACAATCAAGTCTATAATTTTATTCTCAACTTCAGCTATTTGTTACTTCGTATAGTTTAAAATATTGTTAATTCACGTACACTTGTCCTAATTATTTATAGAAACTTCATCAATTGTTCCATATTTTTCTTCTATTTTTACCGCTATGGACAATCCAACTGAAAATGTTGCGATTTCAACCACTATGGCAGTAAGCATCAAGACATGAGGTATAGGGTTACTATATAGATAAAAATTTGGAACTAATATAGGAGACAAGGAATTTTTTACATATCCAAGAGATATGTAAAATAGTAAGATAGATGCTTGAAAAACACTTAATCCTATCATTTTTTTTACTAAATTTTTATCATTAACAATAACATACAGACCCAATATCATTAATATAATAATAATTATATAATTATATAAAGTCATCATTTTTTTCTACGAGCGAAACTTATATATATAATGAGCATAGAAGAGCAGACAGTGAATGCTACACCTAGTTCTACTAAAAAAATACCCAGTTTTTGGCCAGCAACAGCATTGGCTGATAGCACATTATAAGATAAAAAACTTTGGCCAAATAAAATTGTTAAAACACCTGTGCCACTATAAATTAAAATGCCTAACACATTAGTAAACTTAATTATGGGATAAGGTATAGCTTTTAGAGTGGTGGATACGCCAAATAACATTGAATACAATATTATTCCAGAAGCGATAATTATGCCAGCTTGGAATCCTCCACCTGAAGTATAATCACCATGAAATTGTATATATAAACCAAATAAAATTATCAAAGGCACCATTAGAAATGCTACCGTATTCAATACTGGATTTTTAATCATTTTCTTTTTCATCCTTTAATATTAATGTTATACAAAGTGCCGCAGTAAAAACTACTACTGTTTCTCCAAACGTATCATAGCCACGAAAGCTTGCTAGGATAGTTGTGACTACATTAGGAATGCCAGCAACTTTTTCAGTATTTTCCAGATAATAAGGAGCAACATGCATGTGTATTGGAGCACTATGATCACCAAAATCTGGTAATTGGGTCATAAAGTGCGACAAACATATGGCTAAACACAACATGAAAAAAAGTGCTATAGGATTATGAGATGAGGTCGTTTTGTGGTTTTTTATCAAAGAAAGTGCTGCAAATATAAAAACTGTGCCTAACCCCGCACCAACTGAGGTTTCAGTAATTGCAACGTCAGGTGCATTCATGATCAAATATACAAGTGCGATAAGTGAGCTAAATACGCATATCAAAACAGAGCTTACAACTAAATTTCTTGAAAATACCATAAAAAACGTGACTATTAGTAACAACGAAAGTAATGTGACGTTTAATATTTCAAACATTTCAGCCTTCTTTATTAGTTTTTTTCTTACATTTATAATAAGTGCGTGCTAAAACATAACTGTTAGTTGAGTTAGCAACCCATATTATAAGAATTAACAACAGTATTTTAATAGTATTAATTGAGAATTCATTTTGCAAAGCAAAACCGATCAATAATAATGTTGCGCCACTAGAGTCCGTAATACCTGATGCATGTAACCTAGTATAAAAATCAGGAAATCTGATTACTCCTGTATTTGAAATAATTATAAGAGAAATACCTAAAAATATAAAAATAACTCCAAGATGATATATCATAAATTATTGAAACAACATCAACCTCATTAGTGCTATAGTTGATATGAAGCCGATGCTAGCATACAATAGCGCTATATCAATCAAGAGAAAGCCATTAGTAATTATCGATATTGCTGTTATGAGCAACACTATTTGCGTTGAAAAGTTATTGAATGCTACAACCTTATCATATATATCGCTTGCTTTAGATACTATACGGTATAGCATTATACTCATACAAAACAACAATACATAGATAGTAATATGAATCACCTGTGAAGCTTACCAACTTTATAATCAATAACTCATTATTATAACCAATGCAAGCCACTTTTAAATTCAAAAAGCATCGCATAATATCAAATAACTAAGAAAAGCAATCATTGATATCACTATTCACCATCATTTTCAATATCAATGCCAGTGCTGTATTGATCAGTACTTTCTTGATTTACATGAAATTGATCGCTAGAGAAATTCAATAACTTTCGTAATTTATCTTCACTACTACTATGAGCACTACTCACGTTTCCTTTCATATACTCTTTACACCTACCTACTAATAAGCTAAACAATTCGTTAAGATCTACTTTTCTTTCTGCTATTTCGTATAAAGAAACCATGGTATTCTTATAATTTTTAAACTTAACCACTTGGGTTGGATTGCTTGCTCCAGTATTTAAATCATGCGTCCTTTGACTTGCTAATAAAGTTAGCTTAAAACGGTTACTAATTTGCTCTACACATCTTTCTACAATAAACTCAACCATAATACCACCCTAATAAGCCTTATACTATATCACAAAAAGTAAGATGTCAATTAAGACTCAACTTCATATTTGAGTTTTTCTGCTTCAGATTTTATCGTCTGGTTTTCCGTTATTATGATTGTGACATCGTAACCGAGCTTTTTTAAGAATACTAACAAACGCTCTAAGGAGAAGCCGTCTATTTTGCCATTTTTAATTTGTGATACTTTTGGCTGATCAATACCCAATTTTTCAGCGGCATAAGCTTGCTTCCAACCTTTTTCTTCAATAAGATTTTTCATTATATCAAGTAGCTTTTTCTTTACTTCTACACTGTTTAAACTGTTTAATGACATTATTTCCATAATCCTTCCTAATTTATACCTAGTTAATTTTATTAAATACCTTGATATAATATATTAATAAGTAATATATTTATAGTATTAATATTATATAATTTTAAAATAAATTATATAATATTAATACTATAAACTTCAAACTGATAATATATTGACATTTTTACTAACTTTCTAGTAATTTTAAAGTATATTTTATGTAGCGAGGTGGGTAGGTTAATACCCTAGCCTTAAGGCGGATACTTTAGTATAATATACTGTAAGTGTTGGACTACTTTAGTATGGCTTGTATTGATTACAAACATAGCTCTCACAGTACGTTTAATTTAAAGTACCATTTAGTGTTCTGTACTAAGTACAGATTAAGTACAGACATAGAATACTTA
>JARBCG010000143.1 GCA_028803175.1 Wolbachia sp. | reverse complement strand
TACCCCATGTTAACCGACGAACCTTTCTTCTAATCTGCTTGTTTTTTCAAATCTCATTACTCCTACCATCCAACTTTTAGTATACTGTAGCATTTAATATATTTATGTAAGAGACCTACCATTGATAAATTGAAAGACGAAGAACATAAATAACTTGCACACCAAGCAAGTTGACTTACTTGGATGTACAATTTTACCTAGCTATATGTTGCTTCTACACACAATTATTTATTTTCTTCTTTATTATCTATATCTTGATAATCAGAATCTACTACCTTTTCTTCCTCATTTGATGTTGATAAATCAGCAGAGCTATCACTTTGCTGCTGAGGTGCTTGATACATAGCTTCTCCCAGCTTCATAGAAGTTTGAGAAAGGTTAGTAGTTTTCTGCTGTATTGAATCAGCATCATCAATGTTATCAGATTTACTAGCTTCTTTTAGCTCATTCAATGCATTTTCAATAGCAGATCTATCCTCATGAGAAACCTTATCCCCATGTTCTCTCAATGACTTCTCTGTGGAATGAACTAAGCTATCTGCGTTATTCTTCACTTCAATGAATTTTTTACGCTTTTCATCCTCTTGAGCTTTTTCTTCAGCTTCTCTTACCATACGATTTATTTCATCTTCAGATAGGCCTCCAGAAGATTGAATGCGTATTTTTTGCTCTTTGCCAGTAGCTTTATCTTTTGCAGAAACATGTGCTATTCCATTTGCATCTATATCAAATGTTACTTCAATCTGTGGAACTCCACGAGGAGCAGGAGGTATTCCTTCTAAGCTAAATTGACCAAGCAGTTTGTTATCAATCGCGAGTTTTCTTTCACCTTGATAAACCTTGATTGTAACAGCTGTTTGACCATCTTCTGCAGTTGAAAACACTTGAGATTTTTTAGTAGGAATTGTAGTATTACGCTCAATAAGTGGAGTGAATACTCCTCCTAAAGTCTCAATGCCAAGAGAAAGTGGAGTAACATCAAGTAATAACACATCCCTTACATCACCTTTAATTATTCCAGCTTGTATCGCAGCTCCAATTGCCACAACTTCATCAGGATTTACTCCCCTATGCGGATCCTTGCCGAAAAATTCTTTAACTTTCTCTATTACTTTTGGCATACGAGTCATTCCGCCAACAAGAACTACTTCGCCAATTTGACTTGCAGAGAACCCAGCATCTTCAAGAGCTTTTTTACAAGGAGCCATAGTTCTTTCAATCAAATTGTTTACCAAATTTTCAAGCTTTGCTCTTGTTAATTTCATATTTAAGTGCTTCGGACCACTTGCATCGGCTGTGATAAATGGCAGATTTATTTCCGTTTCCATTGCACTTGAAAGCTCAATCTTTGCCTTTTCAGAAGCTTCTTTAATCCTTTGCATAGCCATTGGGTCATTTCCCAAATCAATTCCATTACTTTTCTTAAATTCATCAAGCAAGTGGTTCATTACCTCATTATCAAAATCTTCACCACCAAGATGGGTATCACCATTTGTGGCTTTTACTTCAAAAACTCCATCACCTATTTCGAGTATTGAAACATCAAATGTACCACCACCAAGGTCATATACTACTATTGTGTGTCCATGTTTTTTATCAAGTCCATAAGCCAGTGCTGCTGCAGTCGGTTCATTAATGATTCTTAGAACATTTAGTCCGGCAATTTTCCCTGCATCTTTTGTTGCTTGACGTTGAGAGTCATTGAAATATGCAGGAACTGTTATCACCGCATCTTGTACTTCTTCTCCAAGATAAGCTTCTGCTGCTTCTTTCATTTTCTGCAATACAAATGCACCAATTTGACTAGGAGAGTATTCTTTCTTATCACTTGTTTTAACCCATGCATCGCCACTTTTCGCTGCAAATACTTCATATGGCACCTGTAGATTCTTTATTTCAGCATCACCAAATTTGCGCCCCATTAATCTTTTAGTTGCAAAAAAAGTATTTTCCGCATTTGTTGTTGCTTGTCTCCTTGCTGGCCCACCAACCAACCTTTCACCTTTATTAGTAAATGCTACCACTGATGGAGTAGTCCTTGCTCCTTCGCTGTTTTCTATTACTTTGGCATCTTTACCATGCATTACTGCAACACAAGAATTCGTTGTTCCAAGATCGATGCCTATTACGCCTGCCATAATAAATACTCCCTATAATACTATTTGATATGAAAATATATAAGTATGAAACTAGCTAATTACAAGTCTCATATGAAAAATACTGAATTTCTAATTAGTTACTGAAACCTAAAAGACGTGAAAGCCATTTTGTTAACCAAAAGTTACTTTGTAGTTTATTTAAATTATCAGCATTCTCATTGTTGTCATTTGTATTATTCTCAATTTGATATCCAGAATTTTGCAGCGGCTTATGATCATTAAAATGAGCGTCATCTCCATGCTTTAAATCGAACGTGATTACATCTAAATTGTTATCAATACTAACGTTCAATGTAATATTGAATTCGTTTTCTATTGCAGCAACAGTATTGCGTTTATTGTTAAAAATGTGTGCTATTACTGTTCCATGTGCTACTAAGTCAAATGACTTATTTCGATTTTTACTAGCAGCGTGTTGCAGATCTCTGAGTATAGATGTTGCAATTACTTCATCGGACTTCACTCTTCCAATTCCTTTACAGTGAAAACACTCTGTAGTGTTAATTTCCTGTATATTTGGTTTAACTCTTTGCCTTGAAAGTACCATTAAACCAAAGTCATTTATGTAGCTGAACTGAATTTTAGCCTTATCATCCTTAAATGCTTGCCTTACAGCGGATTCAACTGCTCTACAATATTGATATCTTAACATATCAATAAAATCAATTACTATTAGTCCTGATAACCCTCTCAAATTCACCTGTCTTGAGATTTCAGATACCGCTTCCATATTAGTTCTATAGGCTGTTTCTTCTATGCTACCTTCTCCTGTCATTTTTCCTGAATTTACATCTATTGAAACAAATGCTTCAGTTAAAGTTATTATCAAAGATCCACCAGATGGTAATTGAACTCTATCACTATATAATTCAGAAATTTGATCTTCAACTTTATAGTGAGTGAAGATCGGGAGAGAATATTTATGTAATTTAGAACGTAACTTACTGCCTCTTAATGCATTTCTAGTGTATTGCCGTACTACTTCAAAAGTTTCTTCACCTGATACTACGACTTCTGTATCATTATTACAGAAATCGCGGATAGAACGCATAATTATATCTGCCTCATTATAAATTAATGATGGAACGTTTGTAGAAAAAGCATTCTTTTGAATATTTTGCCACAAAGAGTGTAAATAACCGTAATCCTGCTCGATTTCTTTTTTACTTTTACCTGCACCAATGGTTCTTATTATTAAACCTGATCTTTTCGGTAGGCTTATTGAATTAAGTATTTCCTTTAACTGCTTTCTAACATTGTTATCTTCAATCCTGCGTGATACTCCACCTTTGCTCATAGAATTTGGCATCAGAACACAATATCTTCCCACTAAAGTTATGTATGTTGTAAACGAAGCTCCTTTGTTTCCACGCTCTTCTTTAGTGAGCTGGACTAATATCTTTTGATTTACTGAAATAACATCTTGTAGTTTATATTTCCTGTATATAGGTATTTCTCTTACAAAAGCGTTCCCGGATTCATTGTTATTCTTATTGACACCACCGCTTGTAGAATCTGAAGAAACGGTGTGGTCATCATTTTCCTCTGTGCAACTATCACTTGCGTATCTTTCGAAAAGAGCTTCTTTTTCTCTTTCCGAGATATCAAAATAATCTAAAGATATTTCAGAAAAAGATAGAAAACCTTGTTTATTTTTACCGTATTCAATAAATACAGCTTGCAAAGAAGGTTCTATACGCTTTACATAAGCAACGTATATATTGCCTCTTAATTGCTTCTTTTCTTTAAATTCTTGTTCAAATTCTACAACTTTACCATTTACCGATAAGGCAACTCTTATTTCATCAGAGCATATAGAACTTTCTATTAGTAGTAATTTTTTACCATTATCTGCCACTTATATACCGTTTACTTTAAATGAAATTGTTTACTTAAACAATGTGTATGCTATTGAATACACTATTGACTGTCAAGGATTTTGAATTTATACGTTGTTAATAATACAGAGATATCATTAAAAAGCGATTGACTTTTAGTGTTTTGCTTAATAAACTGAAGTTTTTATGTTAATGTAAGTATGGCTAAGAAAAATACTTCTCTACTTGTAAAGTTGGTTAGTACTGCAACAAAACAGGCAGGAAATGGTGAAGAAAAATTAACAGGTTATTTTTATGTAAAAAAGCGTAACCCAAGGAAACTTGTAAAAAAATTAGAATTTAGAAAGTATGATCCAGTAGTGAGAAGGCATGTATTATTTAAAGAAGAAAAATTAAAATAAGAAAATCAAATTCGTAGTTTATTTAGAAAGTGTATGCAAGACTCAGGATTAGGTTATTCTATAGTAATAGAGCTAGATGAAGCTAAAGACATAAAGTTAAGGTTAATGGAAGTTGTTGCAGAAGTAACAAACAAAAGATATGGAACACAGAAAAAAGCAGCGAGCATTCTAAAGATTGATCAGCCTAAAGTGTCTTGGATTAATAAACTAAAAATATAGGGATTTTCTTTGGAGTACTTAGTTAACCTATTAGCTACGTCAAATCAAGACATAGAGATAAAAATGAAGCATAGTTCTGAAGGCATTTAATATAATTAACAACTAAGTAAATCTCCAGATTCGATTTGTTATGGTGTATTAGGTTACATTACTAATAATATTCATGAAAATTTATGTAGTGAGGTGGATGGATTAATACCCTCGCCTTAAGGCGAACACTTTAGTATAATATACCTTAGTGTTGGACTACTTTAGTATGGTTTAGTATGGATTACAAACATAGCTCTCACAGTACGTTTAATTTAAAGTACCATTTAGTGTT
>JARBCG010000142.1 GCA_028803175.1 Wolbachia sp. | reverse complement strand
CCTAATAGATATTCTAATGATTTTAATATCGAGTTTTAAAACTCATAATCTGCTTTACATGCGTTTTTTTTAACTACCAGCTTTAGCCGGTTTTAATTGGTATCTATTGATCTATACTGATTATTAACTCATGTTGTGCACAAAGTGTAAATATATCTTTAGTAGTATACATATCTTTATCTTTGATATCTATTTCAGAATTATCTTTAGTAATTCAACACTGTATGTATTATCACCTGTTTTTGTTAGATTTACCTAAACTTTTACATCCTTCACTGTTATTTTATCTATTATGGTTTTTTCAGCTTTCTTTCCTGCAATAAGACTTTCTATCTTTTCTTTAATAGCATTAAGTTTAGGAGTATTTAACTCAGTTGATAGCAAGACACCAAGATAAGTCTTTATTGAAGCAACTACTCGAGCTTACGGAAAAAAGTACTGCATCTTTTATAGTAGTCAAAGGAAGGGGTTGTATAGGAAAAAGTCGTTTAATTTAAGAGTTTGGTAAGTATGAAGAAATTTGTACTTCCTTAAATATTGCAAGACATGGACGCATTTCTGAATATCTATATGAGCTCGATCTTGCTGGTTTTATTGCTAAGGATAACACTTAGAATATGAAAATTGGTACTGATTTACAATTAAAGAGATACAGGATTCAAGATAATTATTTAAGGGTTTATCCAAAATATACTGAAAAATTTAGGAAAAATTAACCTTTACACATGCTCTATTGGATTACTTGCATCTCTGCCAGAGTGGTATACAACCATCTGGCTTCAATTTGAAAATTTGGTACTTAATAATAGAAAGAGAGTATACATAATATCTTAAGAGCTGATGGAATAATAAGCGAAAACTAATTTTTTTATAGAAAAACAGGTAATAGTAACGGTTGTCAGATTGATTATATGATTCAAACAAAGTTTAATATCCTTTATATTTGTGAAATAAAATTTTCAAAAAATTAAAATTGGTTATTCAATAATGCAAGAGGTACAAACGAAAATAGATATACTAAACCGTCCAAAAGGCTTTTCGTGTCGTCCAATACTTATCCATGTTGATGGTGTTAGCGACGATGTTATAGATAGTGATTACTTTTCAAATATCATCGACTTTGGAGAGTTATTGAATCAAAAGTCCATAAGTAATGTTTTGTAGTTTCTTGTTCTACTCTTTTAACTTTATCCACTTGGAATACTTCAAATCAATTCAACTAAACAACCCATAGCACGACGAATGAAACGTTTTTTTAGAAAATCTGAATTTTCAACTGCCATTAAACCAAGATTCCTGAATGCTTTAACGCAAAGTATCCTATTAGAAAATATTCGATTTAATCCATCAGTTACAAGAGCCATGCCAAAGTTATCAAAACACCTGTTACGTGATATTTTTTTCAATAAATAATTGCTACCAAAATCAATACCAGTTGCTTTTGCATCAACTACATGACTTATAACACTTTCTGCATCACGGATTCCAAGATTAAGTCCTTGACCTGCAACAGGATGAATTGAGTGCGCCACATCTCCGATGAGTAAAACTCTGTCTTTATATAATCTTTTTGTAAAAGCAAAACTTAAAGGAAAAGACCTTCTTTTTCCTTCTAGCTTAATTTCTCCTAAGTAAGAACCAAACCTTTTTTTAAGCTCTACTATAAATTCTTCATCTGATAAATGCACAAGCATCTGTGCAATTTCGGATTTTTCTGTCCAAACGATTGAAGAAATATGACCGCCTTTCATTGGTAAAATTGCAAATGGACCGCCAGAAAAGAAACGTTCTACCGCCAAATTCTGGTGATGTAACTCATGTTTTACATTACATACTATGCTGTTTTGTTTGTAATTAAATTTTATTGTTGGTATGGAAAATAATTCTGGTAGTTTAGAATGTTTACCTTCAGCACAAATAAGTAGCGATGATATTAACTCTTGATCGTTATCAAGAATGACCTCTACATATCCTGAATCGCAAGAAACTGTCTTATAAGAGTTTAGAGAGTATATATTTAGCTTATTCAAGAAATTATTATTGATCGCACTCCATATAGTAACGTTATCAATCACATAACCCATTGGCTCCTCACCAACAATTTTGTGATCATAATGTACAGTAATATGACTATTTCCATCCAATATGCATATATCAAGTATAGGCTCAGCTTCGCTCTCTATAAACTGCCAAATTCCCAATTTTTCTAATACTTTTTTCGAGCCCTGAGAAATGGCAAATGCCCTATTGTCATCAATTGCATGTGGTAGTACGTTTTTTTCAATCACTGCAACAGATATAGAGTTATCACTCATGCCAATTGCAGTAATAAGTCCAAGTAGTCCACCACCTGAGATGATTACATCATAATTCATTTAGACCTCTTGTCAAATTCGATTTCTTCTGGCAATTTTGTTTATGCTTCTTTCAAAAATTTCCCGCCATAAACGAATTTTAAAAGAAGTCTATTAATTGTAAAACTAAATCTTGTCTGTTTTAAAAACATTTGAAACAAAATCTACAGCTTATATTATCCTACTTTCATAGATCCTTGTCGAAGAGTTACATTTGCCACTTCAATAAAATTATACACCTTTAAATCTGATATCTCAATATTCCTGTTTAAGTATTACTGCTCCATTATCAAATTCTTGCAGAGTTAAAGCTGGACCTTGAAAACTACTACTACTTGAAACAAAAACTGCATAACAAATATCCCTATCATCACGCTTATGCAAACCATATGCAAAATAAGTTTTGTCTTCTGTTATTTTACTCATTTTGCTTTCAGTAAACTTAATATCAGAGTTATACCTGTCAGTTAAACCCAGCTCTTTTGCATATTCAAACGCCAACTATGGATTAACCAACGAAGAAGACAGAGGAGATTCTGGGCTTTTTACACTTTAAATAATATGAAACAAGGGTAGATAT
>JARBCG010000141.1 GCA_028803175.1 Wolbachia sp. | reverse complement strand
ACTTTTTGCTATTAATATTTTTTATTATTACTACTTTGATATACTATGTTAATTATTTTTTGTCTTTGCAACTACTATGAATAGACACCAAAATAACTTATATCAACCAAAGCAAGTTACTAAAGAAAAAGAACCTATAAAAAGTCACAAGATCGTTGACGTAAATGTTAAAATAAACAGAAACATTTTCAAGAGGTATAAGAAGGTACATAATCTCAACAATCACAAGGTGTAATCCTAGTACTTGATACTGGGATTCATGCCTTAATTTCACTACAGAATCTAAAACACTTTTAACCTTTAAAACGCCAACTAATGTAATTTTAAACTTATTTTTTAAATAATTAAAAACTGTCTCAATAATAGATTGTTTTCTAAGTAAAACTTTCTCATTAAACAGCATTAACGCATTTTTCATTCCCTTTTTTTAAAGAGCTGGCCATGGCATTCTTTCAAATATTGCAAGTAGACTTGCACTGATTATCGCCACCGTCATCAGTGCCAAACCTATACTCCAGGCATAGCCTACATATTGCATATTACTTGAGCGGTTGTATCCACTTCCTCAGCAGTACTGCTACTATGGGAAAAAGAAAGGACTAATATTACGAGAAGAATATTAAAAAACCTTTGACTATAGAGTTCACCTTCACAGCCTAACTTTAGATATTACTATCATATCTAAAGCAGTATAATTTTTAGCAAAATAGTTGAGATATTAGATAAACCTAATTAAATCCACATAATTCAAGTCCTTTTCCACATTCCTCTAGCATAATTTGCATCTCAGGACTTATATGAGGTATAATTTTCATTACGATAGCTTTAGCACCAAAAAACACACCACAGAACATACCCAATGCAAAAAGAGCTGGCCACGGCATCCTTCCAAATATTGCAAGTAGACTTGCTCCAATAATTACCACCGTCATCAGTGGCCCACCTATACCCCAAACATAACCAATGATGTTGCATATTACTTGAGCTGTATCATCTGTTATTTTTTTATTACTAGGAGAAGTGCCTGCAGGAGGATTTGCGGCATAACCTGAAAAAGAAAAAAATAACATTACGATAAAAATACTAAAAAGTTTTTTGATTATAGAGCTCACTTTTTTACCTTTGATTAACTATAAATAAATTGAAATACCTAAACCTATACATACCTTATAACTGAGATTACATTTTGTCCACATATTAAGTACCTTTACACAAATAATCCACCATTAATATTTAGCACATGTCCCGTTATATATTGTGCTTCATCACTTGCTAAAAATAGAACTCCAGCTGCTATTTCTTCTGTGGTTCCCATTCTTTTCATTGGAATATTATCTAATACTTTTCCTTTTTGTTCATCGCTTAACACTTCAGTCATTTTAGTATCAATAAACCCGGGAGCAATGCAGTTAACTGTTACACCACGACTTGCAACTTCTTTAGCTACAGATTTACTCATAGCGATCATTCCAGCTTTAGAAGCTGCATAATTTGCTTGCCCTGCATTTCCTATCAACCCTATTATAGAGGAAATATTTATAATCCTTCCCCATTTATTCTTAAGTAATTTTTTGCACGCTTCTCTGTTAAGCCTAAATGCAGAAGTTAAATTAATATCAATCACTTTTTGCCATACCTCATCTTTCATTCTCATTATTAAGCTGTCTTGTGTGATTCCCGCATTGCATATTAATCCATCAAAACCTCCCATTAGCACACTTGCCTTGTCTACTAATTGATTTACCACTTCAGCATTTGATAAGTTACAAGGCAGTACATGTATATTTTCTTTATATTTTTCAGCTATTTCTTGAAGCACTTCTTTCTTTGCTCCAGAAATACATAGAACTGCTCCAGCATTATGCATAACCTCTACAATCGCCCGACCAATTCCCCCTGATGCACCGGTAATTAAGAATTTTTTGCTATCTAGCCTAAACATAATAATTTTGTTTTGTCTAGTTACTAACAAAATATTGACTAGTTGGCAATAGACTTTTTTCGAATTTTTTTCATTCTATGCACAACTACACGAACGTTGCACTTGAAAGAATAGTTCTCTTTCCTATGATGCTAGAAATCACAAGGTATCATCTCTTTGACAACTTAATTATCATCAAAGTAGCGCAACTACTCGGATCCAATTTTTTTTATAATTCGGTTATAGATGATTTTATTTATTATAGCGAGCACAGACCACACAAAGCTCTTAGTGGTCTTGTGCCATCGAATTTTGCAAAATTTATCAACAAATCAGGTGACTTTTATAATCTTTCATAGTAACTATCGATTGGATAAGCTTCTATTCCTTTTCTTCCATTTTGAAAACTTCCTTCAGTTCGTTTACTTCCCCCCCTTCTTTAGCCATATTACTCTCTAATATTAATTAACGTTCTAATACTTTATATTATCATTATTAAATAAATTGATATTCTTTTCTTAGCATTTACAATATTTGTTATAAATACTAATATTTAAAGTAATAATCTGCTTCTTTTTCTTTGAAAATGCTAAAATTCATACGCACCTCTATTCAAGTAGTAAATACTAGATTTACAACTTTTGTCTTTTATATGTAGATCCAAGATGCAAGTATCAAGTACTTTGATGACAGAAAAGAAGCACACTAAAAATAAAGAGATTACATATGGTAGAATTGATTATATCTGATCAGCTTATTGATTATAACTATGCTGTAAAATTCATGGAAGGGAGAATTCAATTAATTTCTGATGGTCAAGCAGATGAACTGGTGTGGCTACTTGAGCACCCCCCCATATACACTGCAGGTATTAGCGCAACAGACGACGATATTATTGAAGAATTGTTTCCTATATATAAAACTGACAGAGGCGGTAAATATACATATCATGGCCCCGGACAACGTATCATATATTTAATGCTAGACCTCAAAAAAAGGAACAGGTGTGATATAAGGTTATATATAAAAGACTTAAGTAATTGGATCATAAACGTTTTAAAACACTTTGATATACTTGGAGAATTTAAAGAAAATAGAATAGGCGTTTGGGTAAATAATAACGGAGTAGAAGAAAAAATTGCAGCTTTTGGCATTCGGCTAAGAAAGTGGATAACTTATCATGGAATAGCGCTGAACGTTTTTCCAGACCTTTCTCACTATAAAGGTATAATCCCTTGTGGATTAGAAAGCTATGGAGTGACATCAATGAAAGAATTAGGAGTAGAGGTTCTACTTTCTAAGCTAGATAACATACTAAAACAGGAGTTTTATAAGATATTTTGACAAATTGCCCATATAGGTTGATTTTAAAGCACCTAGCCTTTATGTTGCTGCAAGCTTTTATTAGTGACAACCACTGTGCCTGCTATCATATCGTGCCAAGTTTGACAGCGCTTGCTGAATTTTGCCCATATGAAGCCTAAAAACAGTGGTGACACTGATAATACCATCGAAAAAAATCTCTTTATTGCTTGCTTTAAAGTCATTTTTTCAAAGGTATCTGAGTCTACCACCCTCAGTCCAAGCAAGAATTTTCCAGGCGTAGCAGAAAACTTTAACCACATATATGCTATGTAGCTAAAAAGCATAATAGATTGAGCTATTTGATTTAAGATTATTAATTTTATGAATCTACTTTGCACTATTTCCTCCTCTGCAGATAACGGCACTTGCATTGAATATTTTGCAGAAATTTGACTTAACATTTTACTACTTTCTGAGTTCATAAAAAGATGATTTATGGTCTTACCGAAAAACAGTAAAAATATGACAATAATGATTAAATCCAGCAACACTGATATATAGCGTCTGAACCCCGTAACATAACATATCCCTCTTTCATCTTTCTTTACCTTTTGAACAAAATCCATTGAAGAAAAAATAGAAAACAAGCGGTTTAAAAATTGACGTAACATAGATGCACTTTTAAATCTGAATGTACCCCAGGCCGGAATTGAACCAGCACGCTCTTGCAAGCAACAGATTTTGAGTCTGCCGTGTCTACCATTCCACCACAGGGGCTTAAATTCTAATTCTATAGGTAACACAGAATTAGTCAAATTTTTTTGTTTTCAATAAAAGCTGCGAGCAAAATTATACCTCGTATAAATATATTTACTTAAAAATCACGCTAGTTTTTTTCAAGGATATACATGTATAATGAGTTACACCAAATTCTAAGGATATAGTAAGGAATATTAAATGAATAAATTAGCTAATTTATTGGATAAAGAGCTATCAAGCAGTATAGACAAAGGAATATGTAAGTTGCCTCATAATTTAGAAGCTGAGCAAATGCTTATTGGTGCAATGATCCGTGACAACAGAATTTGCGACGCAGTTGAAGACATAATAACAGCAGAGAATTTTTACGATCCACTACATCAAAGTATTTTCATGCAAATATCTAAAACTAGGAAACATGGCATAGTTGCAAATGAACTCAGCTTAAAAATGTTTTTTGAAAATGATAAAGCATTCACCGAGTGTGGAGGGGTTGAATATTTAGCAAAACTTGCAGCAAAAGCAAGTATCGCACTTGATATCTATAGCTTAACTAGAATAATCCGTGATACTTACCTCAGAAGGTGTTTAATCAAGCTCGGGCAGGAAATAGTAGGTGACAGTTATAACTATGACATTGAAAATCCAGCACAAGTGCAAATTGAACAAGCAATGACAAAATTGTTCAACCTAGCAGTAAAAAAACAAGGTGAGAAAACATACATAAAATTCGCAAGTTCAATTAAAGATGTAGTTGAGAAAATCAATCTATTAAAAAACAATCCAGAAGCACTAGGCATTACAACTGGACTTCAAGATCTCAATCAACTACTCGGTGGCTTACAGAAATCCGACTTATTAATTCTAGCTGCAAGGCCTTCTATGGGTAAAACAGCACTGGCATTAAATATTGCACTTAATGCTTGCAAAGTCTTGCAGAAAAGAACCGATAAACAACATTATATAGCATTTTTTTCACTTGAAATGTCAGCAGAGCAACTAACTGCAAGATTAATCGCTATAGATTCAGGGATCAGTTATTATAAAGCTTTGACAGGAAAAATCAGTGATTTTGAATTACATGAATTTATCGATACTAGTACAAAATTATCTGAACTACCTTTTATAATAGACGATACCCCTGCCCTGTCGATTAGCGCTCTTCGCACCAGAATACGTCTGCTATATCAACTATATAACATAGAGGTTGTATTTATCGACTATCTGCAATTAATTAGAGGAACTACAAAAAGAAGTAATGAAAATAGGGTGCAAGAAATCTCAGAAATTACGCAAGGACTCAAAGCAATTGCAAAAGAGCTAAACATTCCTGTTGTTGCGTTATCGCAGCTCTCTCGTTCTGTTGAACAAAGAGATGATAAAAAACCACAACTTTCTGATTTACGTGATTCAGGAAGTATAGAGCAAGATGCAGATATAGTAATGTTTCTGTATAGAGAGGAATATTATGAACTCAGAAAGCAACCAAATGAAGGCAGTAATAAACATAGAGAATGGCAAGAAAAAATGGAAAAAATTAGAAACATTGCAGAATTAGTCATTGCAAAACAAAGAAACGGGCCGGTTGGAAGTGTGAAGTTATACTTCGACTCTAACAGAGGTGCATTTAAAGATTACATGGAAAGGCATAGTTTATAATTGAAAGTAGTATACTTGATCGATTATTTCTGTTATTAAGAAAAATTTTACCTTGCCTTTCTATACATGTTTCATGTTCATAGTAAAGAGTAAAAAATATGGTAGGTCATCAACTAGGGTTAAAAAATGTTACTAAATATGTTGCAGATTCTGCTCCAGACGGTTGACATAAACGCTATAGTCTCAATGACAGGATAAAGAAACCATTACTCAGTTATCCATAAATAATATAAAACATGTACATTCTACCACTAGTGGCGATAATAAATTTGACTGCGAACTTAAATATATCGATAATGGTACTGGTAGGATAATTGAGTCTTTAAAAATCGAGGGGTTGAAAGTTGATGGAGTAGTTGATTACAATAATGAAAGTCATGCTTTCACTGCAAAAGCAGACCCAACTCAAAGCTTAAAGATTGAGTATTTAAATTCTAAAGATTACGATGAAGGACTAGATTTTGCCATACACAGCAATCACTTAGATCTACCCATTTAGTAATAGCACGGAGCTTAAGGAAACGAGTTCTTAAGCTCCACATTATTAAATATTACCAGCAACAATTAGGCCACTATCTTCCGTTAACCTTCCGCCACTTTCTTGTAAAAAAAGTTTCCCAAGTGAAATCTTGTGTTTATTAATTCCAGAATAAATTACTCCACTGTGTCTTCCTGAAGCAAGGTATGCAAAACCTAAAATTGTAGAGCCAATAGAGCGTACATTTGCGTGGCCCGGCAATAATTTACTTAATAAACTACCACTAACATCAACTGACCCTCCTTCACGACTTTTTACTCGCATTTTTATATAACGATATCTAAAATCTTCAAGAAAAGCGCCCCTATTCTCCTCTACCCAAAAAGTTTCTCTCAGAGCTGGAGAATCAACTACTGCTGCTACAACTTTATTTTTATGGATCAGGCAGACTGACATCGCGAAATAAACTATACAGTTGGTAAAATTTTCTCTGGCCTCTATAGGTATAACAAACCAAGTATAACCATCATTATTTATTTCTTGATTAACATCATCTTCGAAGATAAATCCATAGTCCTTTTTGTAATCATATAACGCATCGCATATAGTTTCTTTAGATCTTAAATAAGTTTTATTAACAAAATCTGCTGACCTAACGTTAGAAATTCGCAGCTCATTGAAATCACGCATAACTTGCTTGGATGCATTGCGCACAGAATCAAGCATAACATTAATTCGCGGTGATGAAATGGACATTCTTTTCTTTTACTCTTTCACCCTTTCGTAATAACTGTCATCTGAAGTATATACTACAATTTTATCCTCTTTTTTTATAAATTGAGGCACACTAACGCGCATTCCATTTTCTAGAATTGCAGATTTATAAGAAGCAGTAGCAGTTTGTCCTTTGATAACAGATTCTGTTTCTTTTACGGCAAGCGTAATATAGTTAGGAACATGTGCAGAAATTATTTTATCTTGATAAGTCACCACTTTAATTTTCATGTTATCCTGTAAATAAACCTTCTTTTCTCCCAGTAAGTCCAAATTTATAGTAATTTGCTCATAACTACTTGGATGCATAAGATTTACAATATTTCCTTCAGTGAAAAGATAAACATACTCCTCTTCATCTAAAATTGCCCTTCTGATTGTTGCATCAGAACGAAATCTTTCATAATGTTTTGACCTAGTCTTAATATTTTTCATTTCAGCTTGTATATACGCACCACCTTTACCTGGTTGAGTGTGCATAATACTTACAACCAAAAATAAATCACCATTATGCTCTAACACCTGACCTGGTCTAATTTCATTAGCTCTTTCTGCCATAATTACTACCTTCAGTCTAACTGGATCATTATAAATAGCTTTATATAAATATCAAAGTTTTTATTTAATAGGCTATTGGATGACATAGAATACAACTAATCAATAAATTCCGGCATATTCAATATTACATACCTTTCATTTACGTTTATATTCAGAAATATTTCTTTAGTAAAAGATAGCATAATATTTTTTTGTGTACCGATAACTAAGATTTCTAATATATCCCCTGAACCAAAGTTATATATAGATTTTATATAGCCATATAATTCATTGTTCTCTAGCCTTACTTCCATATCTATAAGGTCATTTTGATAAAATTCATTCTCATCGTCCAGCTTTGGTAGTTTATTTCTTGCTATATATAATCTTTTATTTCTTAAAAGCTCTGCCTCATTGCGGGAATTTACACTACTGATTGTTGCTATTACCAAATTATCACCTATAACAGATATTGAGTTTATTCCATAACTCTTATCGCCATTTGTTAACTCACCATATAAGGAAATATTTTCAGGCCTCTCAGTAAAAGTTTTAATTTTAACCGCCCCTTTAATTCCGTGAGGAGAAGTAATAATTCCTAAGCATATCAAATCATTATTCATATTAAAGATAATAATCTACATTAACTTTTTTGTCTATAAAACAGATATGACTATCTGTTTTATAGATCTTAATATGTTAAAATCATGAAGGATAAAGTCAGCATGAAACTTTTAGTAATAAACATTTTTAAACTGCTAGTTACAAATAAAAACACCGGGATTTAAGTGCTTTGTTTGATATATATCATGCATAAAATCAGGAAATATTATTTTTATTAGTTATAAATGTATAGATTTTTTGTTATGTAACTGCTATAATTAATTTCTCTTAAAAGTTGAATGTTGATGAATGAATTACTGAAATTAAGCATTGCTCAGATGCATGAAGGATTGAAAAGAAAAGATTTTTCTGCTGTTGAGCTGATAGAAACGCATATTAACGCAGTTGAAAATGAAAAATTGAATGCATTTATAACGAAAACCCCTGAAGTAGCAATGAAGGCTGCGAAAGCTGCAGATGAACATTTCTCTAAGCAAAAAGATGATTTGATCTCACCGTTAATGGGCATACCAGTTGGTGTTAAAGATTTATTCTGTACTAAAGGAATAAAAACAACAGCAGCTTCAAAAATGCTGGAAAACTTTGTTCCAACTTATGAATCTACAGTATCTGACTTACTTTTACGAGGTGGAGCAGCCATGCTTGGTAAGCTTAATATGGATGAATTTGCTATGGGTTCTGCAAACACAAATAGCTATTTCGGTCCAGTTGAAAATGTGTGGGTCAGAAAGAGTGATGGAGAAAAAGTTGTGCCTGGTGGATCATCTGGTGGATCTGCTGCTGCTGTTGCAGGATTTTTGTGTGCTGGAACCCTGGGAAGTGATACAGGTGGATCTGTACGCCAACCAGCAGCTTATTGTGGAGTAGTTGGTGTAAAACCAACCTATGGAAGATGTTCGCGTTTTGGTATGATTGCGTTTGCAAGTTCTCTAGATCAAGCAGGAGTGATTACTCGTTCTGTTTATGATTCAGCATTAATGCTGGAAGCCATTTGTGGTTATGATAAGAAAGATTCAACATCAAGCGAAAGGTCAGTTCCTAAATTTTCTAATTTTATAAATGGTGATATCAAAGGTAAGCGTATTGGCATACCAAAAGAATATAACATGGATGGAATTTCAGGAGAAATCATTCATCATTGGGAGAAGGTTGCTTCTTATTTAAAAGAAAATGGTACTGAAGTTGTTGAAATTAACTTGCCATATACTAAATATGCAATACCAGTTTATTATTTAATTTGCTCTGCTGAAACTTCGTCTAATCTTGCTCGTTACGATGGTGTGCGTTATGGGCTCAGGGTTGAAGCTGATACCATTGAAGAAATGTATTCACTAACAAGAGCAGAAGGTTTTGGTAAAGAAGTAAAAAGAAGAATTTTGATTGGTGCTTATGCACTTTCCTCAGGGCATTACAATGAATATTATGAGAAAGCCCAATGTATCAGAGCATTAATTAGAAATGATTTTATAAAAGCATTTGGAAAAATAGATTATATACTTGTGCCATCTGCTCCAACGGAAGCTTTTGGATTGAATGAAAAACCAGATCCGTTAATTATGTGTATTAATGATGTGTTCACTGTTCCAGCAAGCTTAGCTGGATTACCTGCTGTTTCTGTTCCTGTGGGACTTTCTAATGAAGGCTTACCACTTGCCTTGCAAGTAATTGGAAATTATTACGATGAGGCCGGAATTTTAAATGTAGCAAATGTGATAGAGCAAAACTGCGGTAGAGTAATTGAATTATATAATTAGTAAAATCACTCTAGAGTAGCACCATGATCCATGGCTGTTATATTTTTATGTGGTGAGGTGGGTGTGTTAATACTCTCGCCTTAAAACGAACACTCTAGTATAATGTACTTTAGTGTTGGAATACTTCAGTATGGTTTAGTATGGATTACAAACATAGCTCTCACAGTGCATTTAATTTAAAGTACCATTTAGTGTTCCGTACTATAAGTACAGATTAAGTACGGATGTAGAATACTTACAGGTCAAACAACAGTGCATAGCAGAGAAATTATTAGGAAAGTATGTACTGCAAACTACGTAGATATCGTAAAAGGGAAATAGTAGTCACAAGTTATTTCAGGAATTTGAACACTTAAGAAAAAGATATTTGTGGCAGCATCTCTTGCAAAAGGATACTTTGCTGTTACAGTTGGCAATGTGAATTCCACAGATTTACAGAAGTATATCAAAGAACAAGGAAGTCCTAATAGCTATTCTAATGATTTTAACATCGAGTTTTTAAACTCATAATCTGCTTTACATGCGTTTTTTT
>JARBCG010000140.1 GCA_028803175.1 Wolbachia sp. | reverse complement strand
TTTCTTAAGTATTCAAATTCCTGGAATAACTTGTGACTACTCTTTCCATTAATATACTGTACAAACTTATATAGCTCCATGCTGGGATAAATAGAGATTAGCATATGGTCAGGAGTGATACTACCACTTACGATATCTGCGTAGTTTGCAGTACATACTTCCATGATAATTTCTTTACTACGCACTGTTGTTTGACCTGTAAGTATTCTATATCTGTACCTAATCTGTACTTAGTACAGAACACTAAATGGTACTTTAAATTAAACGTACTGTGAGAGCTGTGTTTGCAATCCATACTAAGCCATACTAGGGTAGTCCAACACTAAAGTATATTATACTAAAGTGTTCGCCTTAAGGCTATGGTGTTAACCCACCACCTCACTACACAAAATAAAATAGTTAAAAATTAATAACTTAAAGTCTAAAATTGGCATGTTCTGTAATTAGCAATATAGTACTTTCCATGAAAAATAATAAATGTATAAAGTAATGGCACATAGTAGATCCACTGCGAAACTTTAATACACTGGTTTCTTATTCCATTTCCATAAAGTCAAAAACTAGCATTACAACGACTTACTTTGTCTGGTAACCAATGGTTGGAGTAATAAAAATTATAACATTATGTAATTTTTAGTGAATACTAAATAACAGATAGTTCTGTGCTATGCTTTTATAAACGATTGATATAATATTCAAGTAATAAACTTAAAAGAAAAAAGTGATCTTGGCCGCAAAAACATTTTTTACTTCATTCATCTTCAGTTTTATTCTTTTCCCTTATTTTATAAAATTTCTGAAAAAGATAAGCAAAGATGGACAACCTATTAGATCATATGGACCAGAAAATCATTTAATAACAAAGAAAAACACACCAACTATGGGTGGAATGGTAATATTGATTTCTGCATTGTTTTCTGCTCTGCTATGGATTCAATTGACACCAAAGATTTTGTTGCTGATATTTACAACCTTATTTTTTGCTTTACTTGGGTTTATTGACGATTATTTAAAATTAAAGAGAAACAATCATCAAGGTTTAAATGCAAAAATAAAAATACTTATTCAATTTGCCGTTAGCATGTTTATGCTTAAGCTATATTCTATTGATGACCTTATGAAAATATATCTATTTAAAGAAACAATAATTGATCTTGGTTATCTTTATATTCCATTTGCAGCATTTGTAATAGTAGGTGCTTCTAATGCTGTGAATCTTACAGATGGATTGGATGGCCTTGCGGCAACACAGACAATAGCTTCTTTTGCTTCTTTAGGGTTAATTGCATATCTAATCCAAGCAGATATGAGCATTGTTTTATTCTGCACTGCATTTATAGGGGCAATTTTAAGTTTCTTGTGGTTCAATGCATATCCAGCAAAAATATTTATGGGAGATGTTGGCAGTTTATCAATAGGTGCAGCTTTAGGGTTAGTTAGCGTTTTGATAAAAAGGGAAATACTTTTTGCTGTTATTGGAACAATCTTCGTTATAGAGACTCTATCAGTAATTATTCAGGTGTCATATTTTAAATATACAAAATTTAGATATAAAGAGGGAAAAAGAATTTTTCTCATGTCACCAATACATCATCACTTTGAAAAGAAGGGATGGTTAGAGAATACAGTAGTTATGAAATTTTGGATAATTTCTGTTGTTTGTTCGGTTTTTGCCATGACTTTTTTATTATGAAATTTATGACTTATCCAGACTTCACATTAGAAAATGAATTACCCGGAATTATAGCAGGGGTAGATGAAGTTGGTAGAGGCCCTCTCGCTGGTCCAGTAATATCTGCAGCTGTAGTTTTTACTGATAGGAGAATGATTATTTATGGAATTAACGATTCAAAAAAATTAACTCCTAAAGACAGAAAAATTCTCTACCAAAAAATAACATCAATTGCAAAATTTGGAATAGGGACTGCAAGTGTAGAGGAGATAGATTCATACAATATCTTAGGAGCAACAAAACTTTCAATGAAACGTGCTTTGATGAATCTGAACTTAGAAGTAGATTATGTTTTAGTAGATGGCAATCAGCCACCTGATGTAAAATGGCAAGTGAAACCTATCATAAATGGTGATAACTTAAGTATATCAATTGCATCGGCTTCAATAGTTGCAAAAGTTACCAGAGACCAGTTGATGCAGGAGCTGCATGATAAATATCCTGAATATAATTGGTATAAAAATAAGGGATATGGAACAAAGGAACATGTTAATGCTATCAATCATTATGGTATTACCGAACATCATAGGAAAAATTTTGCACCTGTTTCTCAATCACGATTAATTTATGTAGTAAGGTAGATGGGTTAACACCATCGCCTTAAGGCGGACACTTTAGTATAATATACTTTAGTGTTGGACTGCTTTAGTATGGTTTAGTATGGATTACAAACATAGCTCTC
>JARBCG010000139.1 GCA_028803175.1 Wolbachia sp. | reverse complement strand
GGGGTACCTTCTTAGTTTTTTTTACAATATTGGAGTTTACCATATTTCCCAGGCTTTTTTGCTTTCTTCTAATCCATAATTGGCGTTAAGAACTGTACCAACTTAGATAGCACCATGCTGGGAGATATAGAGACTAACATATGGTCAGGAGTAATATTACCGCTTAATTACATTCTACACTGTTAGAGCTATGTTTATAATCCATACTAAACCATATTATACTAAAGTGTTCGCCTTAAGGCGAGGGTGCTAACCTGCCAACCTCACTATATAAATTGACATATACTTTACCATTCATTGCTCATATTAACGTTCCATGCCTCTTTGTTGAGGAATATCGTTAATTCTATTTTTATCTATTTAATTGCTAACATTTTTGCTACATAGCGTTGCAGCTTCCTTAAATTCTTTACCTATTTCTTTTACTTGTGCTCTTATTTCTTCAATGCTCGAGCTTTTGGAGCGGTTAAGCTCAACTGAACTGTTCTCTTTTCATTGTTTTTGAACCATTCACACTAGCTTCTTGCTCTTTTTCCTGTGGTAAAAATTTTTCTATTAATGATTTAACTATTTTCTATAAACTTTCTAATATGTTCCCTGTTCTAGATGCTAAATCTTCCCCTGCCTCAGAAAATTTACCTTTTGATTTATTATCTGTGAGTGCTAAAGCTCTAACAACTATGCAACCCAAAGGACCAAGCAATGTAAAAGCTAATACTGTTGATGCAACTCTTAGTATATTTCATGAAAGAGTTGTACCTTTATTCTTGTTATTTTCTTTTGAGTAATTCTTTTCGTTATTTTGTGAAGAATATTTACTTCTCAAATTATTCAATTCTTTTATCCTGCCTATTTAATTGTTTTTGTACATCAGATTCAAATTCCTTACCCATTCTAGCTTCCCTATTAATAAATAATAGCTATTGCAAGTATAGCATGTGATTTATAAACAATTGATGAATCATGCTGATGACTTTCGGTTTATATTTTTATGGAATATAATTGGATTCTAGTACAGAGTATATTTCTTATAGGCTAATTGGAATTTCAAAGTTATTTAATATTGACGCTATATACTTAAGTGTTAAAATAGAATCAGAAATTTTTAGGAGTCAATTATGGCAGTGGGTGGTAAAGCGAAGATGGCTAGTAAAAACAACCCGACTCAGCGTAAAAAAGCTGAGCAGAAAATGCATAAAGGTAGGCCGGTAAAGCCTGTTAGATACATAGATCGTGATTCACGTATGAACTATATGTCTGCTCAATACGATAGTGGCGACTTGGTTGAAGATGAAAAAAGTGGTAACCCTATAAAATGGGAAGCTGTATAATAGGTTTAAATTTGTGGTTAAGGTTACTATTAATTCTAAAGAATGTGAGGTGGAGCATGGGCTCACTATAATTCAGGCTTGTGAAATAGCAGGAGTTGAAATTCCACGCTTTTGTTATCATGAGCGCTTAGCAGTTGCTGGTAGTTGTAGGATGTGCTTAGTGGAAGTAGAGGGAGGACCTCAAAAGCCAGTGGCTTCTTGTGCTGTGCCTGTTGCAGAGGGAATGGTGATTCATACTGATACTCCAAAAATTAAGAAAGCACGTGAGGGTGTGCTTGAATTTCTACTTATTAATCATCCGCTCGATTGCCCTATCTGTGACCAAGGTGGTGAATGCGACTTGCAAGACATCACAATGACGTATGGAAAAGGGGTTAGTAGGCTTGATGAGTATAAAAGAGCTGTGCCAAAGAAAAACTTTGGTCCGCTTATTGAGACTGCAATGAATCGATGCATTCATTGTACTCGCTGTGTTAGATTTTTGTCTGATGTTGCAGGTACAAATGAACTCGGAGGAATTGGAAGAGGAGAGAATGTAGAAATTGGTACTTACATAGAAAGGTATATAAATTCTGAATTATCTGGAAATATCATAGATCTATGTCCTGTTGGTGCCTTAACTTCTAAGCCTTACTCTTTTAAATCCCGTTCATGGGAGCTTTCATGTTATGAAACTATAGATGTGCTTGATGCTGTGGGAAGCAACATTAGAGTTGATTATCGTGGTCCTGAAGTTATGCGAATACTACCAAGACTCAACGAGGAAATTAACGAGGAGTGGATATCTGATAAAACTCGTTTTGCTTATGATGGTTTAAAGGTTCAGCGCCTTGATCGTCCTTATGTAAAGAAAAATGGAAGATTTGTTCAAGTGAGCTGGGATGAAGCATTGACTGTTGCTGCAGAAAAATTAAAAAATATAAAATCAAGTAAAATAGCTGCAATTGCAGGTGATTTAGCGGATTGCGAATCTATGCTTTTACTCAAAGAAATGATGCAGAAGCTTGGCTCATATAATATAGACTGCAGGCAAGATGGTGCAAAATTGACGCCAAATAATCGTGTATCATATGTGTTTAACACCACCATCGAAGGTATAGAAAATGCAGATTTATGCTTATTTATCAACACAAATCCGAGGATAGAAGCACCAATCATCAATGCACGTTTAAGAAAGAGATATCTACAAGGTGGTTTTAATGTTGCAAGCATTGGTCCTGATATTGAATATTTGTACCATGTTGAAAAACTAGGTGATAACCCAAACATTTTAAGTGAAATAGTAGAAAGAAATCATAAATTTTGTGAGCTGCTAAATGTTTCTAAAAATCCTATGCTAATTATCGGTCAAGATGCATTAGTTAGAAATGATGCTTATTCAATTCTAGCTTTAGCTGGTAAAATTGCAGAAAAATTTAATATGATAAGAGATAACTGGAATGGCTTTAATGTTCTTCATAAAGCAGCAGCAAGAGTTGGTGGGCTGGACGTTGGGTTTGTTCCTAAAAGAGGTGGGAAAGATACCAATCAAATACTAGAAAATGCAGAAAGTGGTGAAATAGAAGTTGTTTATCTTCTTGGTGCAGATGAAATTGATACATCAAAATTAGAAAACGCATTCGTAATTTATCAAGGTCATCATGGTGATAAAGGTGCACATGTAGCAGATGTTATATTTCCTGGTGCTGCATATACAGAAAAGTATGCGACATATGTAAACACCGAAGGTAGGGCACAAAGAACAAATTTAGCTGTATCACCTCCAGGTGAAGCAAAAGAAGACTGGTTGATTATCAAAAATCTTTCACAGTATTTGGGTGTTTCTTTGCCATATGATAGCCTGTTTGATGTAAGAAAAAAATTAGACACTATTGGCTTGCAGTTTAGAAATTATGATCAAATAGTAAGGAATAAATGGGTATCGGTTGATTGCGATACAATAAAATTAAGTGGAGTACATTTCTCTCTTAAAGAATATAATTTTTATATGACAGATTCAATCAGTCGTGCTTCGAAAATAATGTCAGATTGTACAAAGGCTTTTTTATGATTACATCAGTTAATGTTTTATTTGTTTTAATGCCTTTTTTACTGCTGATTTTTGTATATTGGCAATATAAAGCAACTGTTACTATTACAGGTAAACAAGACCCAAATGCAGAACAGAAACCATATACGTTAGTACAGTTATGTGCAGATATTGGAAAGCTACTTATCAGTGGTCCTGTGTTGGTTGCGATAAAATTTATAACATTAAGCAAAAATCAAGGAAAACATCTTATAGCATACATTGGGACATACGTAGGAATTATATTTCTGATTCTAGCATTAGCTGCATGTATATCATACTATTGCAGCAAGCTGGACAGAAATGGTACATCAAAAAATGTAGCAATTCTTGTTTTAATGGTATCAAATGGTTTCTCTGTGATTTCTCTACAGTACTTGCTATGCTGTTGGTTCTTAGAATTACAGATCATTTTTGTGGCCTAGGATTATATGTCTCTGGTGCTTAAAATTATCTTTCTTCTTATTCCTCTGTTGCTTTCAGTTGCATACCTAGTATACTTTGAACGTAAAATTATTGCTGCAATTCAGCTGAGACATGGTCCAAGTGTAGTTGGGCCTTTTGGATTATTGCAGCCGTTTGCAGATGCCATTAAATTATTAATTAAAGAGCCGATAATACCATTTAAAGCAAACACAACATTGTTTATTATGGCTCCAATGCTAACCTTTATTTTAGCATTGATTGCGTGGGCAGTTATACCATTTGGTGCCGAGATTATTGTAGAAAATGGTCAACAGATAGTAATTCCAAAAGTTATATCTAACATAAATGTTGGAGTGCTTTATGTGTTGGCCATATCATCTTTTGGAGTATATGGTATAATCATTGCAGGTTGGTCAAGCAACTCTAATTATGCATTCCTCGGTGCTATAAGATCAGCTGCTCAAATGATCTCATATGAAGTTTCAATAGGGTTAATAGTTGCTATAGTTGTGATTACTACTGGCACATTAAATCTCGGAGAGATGGTGGTAACAAAACACAATATGCCATTTTTGGTTAATTTACTACTAATGCCCATTGGAGTAATATTTTTTATTTCTCTTCTTGCAGAAACTAACCGTCATCCATTTGATTTAGCAGAAGCTGAATCAGAACTCGTTACCGGGTATAACATTGAATATTCATCCATGCCTTTTGCCCTCTTTTTTCTTGGAGAATATGCAAATATGATTTTAGCAAGCGCTATGATGACAATCTTTTTTCTCGGAGGATGGTATCCTCCACTGGATCTCAGTTTGCTGTATAAAATTCCAGGCCTAATTTGGTTTGTTTTAAAAATAGTCGTACTTCTATTTATATTCATTTGGATTAGAGCTACAATACCTCGCTACCGTTATGATCAACTAATGCGCCTTGGCTGGAAAGTATTTCTACCAATTTCAGTATTTTGGGTAGTCTTAGTATCAGGGGTGTTACTTTTTACAGGAAATTTACCTAGCTAATACTAGGTAGTAAGGTAATTATATTGAAGAAATAAAATTATTTATCCTGTTTTTGTTGTTTGGTTTGATATATAGTTTTGACTTACATGCCAGTAAATATAAAGAAGAAAATGTATATGAAAGAGTATCTTGGCGTAGTATCTCTCCTCAGAAGATGAAATAATTTTTGGCTTCCCTGAAGGTGCAGTTTATAATAATGATCCTAAAACGTTTTCGAAGCTTCTGTATTATCCTTGCTATTGGTATGGGGAATAACACATAAGAATTAATTCTCCAGAACAATTTATTGAATCTTACGACTAGCTTATCACTGATAGCATAAAACAAGTAATTAAAGAAAAGGAATTCTGTAATTTATTTGTCGATTATCAAGGAATAAGTATAGGTAGCGAACATATTTGGTTTGCTTCATTTTATTATAGTATTAACACAATTAACACTTGTGCACATGGTGAATGTGAATCTAAATATAATTATGATATTGGTTGGAAGAAGTGTACAGAAATAGAACCTTCAGGTGTATGCAAAAAATGGGTTATAATATACGGCAATTAGTGTCAAAATTTGTATGATAATAGGTTTAACAGGTGGAATTGGAGTAGGGAAGAGCTTTGTAGCAAGCTGCTTTGAAAAGCTTGGTGCTGCTGTGTTTGATGCTGATTTTATCGTGCATCAACTATATGAAACGAATAAGGATATAGTCGATTATGCAGAAAAGTATTTTCCTAAATCAGTAACAGGTAGGAAAATAGACAGAACAGAACTATCAAAATATTTTTTAGATTATGATGAAAATTGGATAGAGTTTCAATCTCTTGTTCATTCTGCTGTGTTGAATAAATTAGATTTTTTTCTTGCTGATGAGAAAAAAATCAATAAAAAACTCTTAATTTTAGATGTTCCGCTGCTGTTAGAAACAAAGTTTCGTTTATATTGTAACTTTATTATTTTCGTTCACGCAAATAGTGCTGTGCAAGACCAAAGACTAAGTGGACGCAATCTAGATAAAGAGAAACTTAATCTTATCTCCAAAGTTCAGTTGCCAATAGAAGAAAAAAGGAAGCTGAGTGATTTTATCATTGATGCAAATGTAAATAAGGAATGTGTTTTTTCTCAAGTAAAGAAAATAGTGAATTCATTTAGTCTGATATCAAGCAATGACACCAATGATTGATATCTTATATTTTATAGTGCACCAATTTGTCTAGACCATTTTTTTAAAAGTAATCCAATTTTTTATAAATCATGAAAAATATTTACATATTAATTAATCTAATAAAAACTACAATGTACCTATTTGCCCAGACTATTTTTTAGTATGATTTTTTATCAATTACAACTAGCTAAAGCTTGTGGTTAAAAAAACGCATGTAAAGCAGATTATGAGTTTTAAAACTCAATATTAAAATCATTAGAATGGCCATGAGGATTTCCTTGTTCTTCGATATACTTCTATACATCTGTAGAATTCACATTGCCAACTTTAACAAAAAAGTATCCTCTTGCCAAAGGTGCTGCCCAAAATATCTTTTTCTTTTTTTTCTTTTTCTTAAGCGTTCAAATTCCTGGAATAACTTGTGACTACTCTTTCCATTAATATACTGTACAAACCTAGATAGCGCCATGCCGGGAGACATTGAGATTAGCATGTGGTCAGGAGTAATATTACCTCTTACGATATCTACGTAGTTTGCAGTACATACTTCCATGATAATTTCTTTACTATGCACTGTTGTTTGACCTGTAAGTATTCTATATACGTACTTAATCTGTACTTAGTACAGAACACTGTTTGTAATCCATACTAAACCATACTAAAGTAGTCTAACACTAAGGTATGTTATACTAAAGTGTTTTCCTTAAGGCAAGAGTGTTAACCCACCTACCTCGCCATATAAAAAGCTTTAAAATTTTCGCATCTGGATTGTTTATAAAACAGTATTATAGTAATGGCTTTAGAATTTGTCTGCACATTTTTCATCTACTATTTTGCAAAAATCATCTACAAAGCAAAATAATTCTATGCTATTCTTTCCCTC
>JARBCG010000138.1 GCA_028803175.1 Wolbachia sp. | reverse complement strand
GAAAAAGATATTTGTGGCAGCATCTTTGGCAAAAGGATACCTTGATGTTACAGTTGGTAATGTGAATTCTGCAGATGTATAGAAGTATATCGAAGAACAAGGAAGTCCTAATAATTATTCTAATAATTTTAACATCGAGTTTTTAAACTCATAATCTGCTTTACATGAATTTTTTTAAACCACCAGCTTTAGCTGGTTATAATTGATAAAATAATATTTAATAATGAGAAATGGCAACTTTATTAAAAGTAAAAAATTATCCCTACTTCAACATTATGACTTGCAATGCTACTCACTATTGGCAAAGGAATATTGAAATAACGATAGCCAAAAGACATTTTTGCTTTTTGCGTTAGGGAGTAATTGAAACCCAGTTTTACTTGATAAGCAATCCAAGGTAATTTTAAAGATTTTCGCTCTTTGTTATCATCTGATTGATCAAATATTAATTTGGCACCCATGAGCCCCACACCAAAACCAATATATGGAGCAAATGATGTATTTTTGATACTAGGATTATAATATAAATTTGGCATTATTGTATACATACCTATTTTTCCAGAACAGTTAATGGTGTCCACGTTTTTAAGTAAAGACTTTTCAATAGAGATGACTTCATGTAAAGCTTTAAGAGACTCTTTTAAATGCTTGGAATTACTCTTTATTATTCCTTGAAAGTACGCAGCTTCAAACTCAAATCTTCCATTATTTCTTATATAATATCCTAATGCCATACTACCTAACCACTGAAAATCTGTTTTAGCCTCACACTTATCGATAGACGTTAAAACATGCCCAAAAAAAAGCTCGACTGCTGGGTATCTATCTTTAATGTCCGATTTACATAACTTCTTTATAGAATCTAAAATGTCTTGAGCATTATGTAAGATAGTTCTACCACAAGAAAGGCTTAAATAAAAATCATGTTTTTGTGTTTTAGATTGTTCATTTTCTAGATAAGTGGCAGAAAAACAACTATAGGGAAATATGAAATAAAATGATAAAGTAAGTATACTTAATCTTATCTTCGTCGTTGTTTTTTTTATCAGATCATTTAACATATCAATAATTACGGCAAATTTTTAACTTATTAAAATAAATATAGCTTAAAAACTAAGGAGCATATTATAATTAAGAATAAATTGAAATTATACTATATGATAACATATTTATTGGATAAAAACTGTATTTTTTGTCAAACTACACTGTTACAAGCTGGAACAACTTCTCAGTTGCTGAAAAAAGAGTTAAAGAACGATTGGAGAATTAAAGAATCACATCATCCTGATTTAGTAATTTCATAGGGAATGTGTAAAGTGAAATTTGGACTCATAAAGCTAATGGACTTACCGAAAATGATTTTATCTTAGCTGCAAAAATTGATTATGAATGTAAATGATAAAATATATACTTTTCTATGTGTATTATTTGCAGTGCTTGTTATCACTGGCAATTTAATATACCAAAAGTTCGTTTCTTTATCTGTTTTATCAATATACACTTTTGAATTATCAGTCGGGGCAATACTATATCCTTTAACTTTCTTGCTTACTGATCTGATTGCTGAATTTTATGGCAAAGAAAAATCAGGGTTCTGCATTAAACTGGCTATTGTTATGAATGTAATAATAGTAATAGTAGTTGCGTTAATGGATAATTTAAATGCGACTTCATGGTCAAAAATTGATAATAAAACTTTTCATATGGTATTTGGTAAGCATAGCATTAATTTTATTGCGTCTATTATAGCCTGCTACACTGCACAACTCATTGATATCAGAATATATTTATGGATAAGGAATGTAACTAATGGAAATTTTTTATGGTTGAGAAATAATTGTAGCACTGCAATTTCCTTACTGATAGATACAACGATTGTTATTAGCATTTTATGTATGTTTGGTGTATTACCGACAGATCATATGTTACCAATAATTATTAGCAGCTACTTATTTAAATTGTTCTTCACTATATGCAGCACTCCTCTATTTTATTTTGGAGTTTGGGTAATTGGAAAAATGCAGTAGATTTTCTGAGTTGGCCTCTGTGGAAAATAAAGATAACTAATGAGATAAAGTAGATAGAAAAATAATAAGCTATTAAACAATCACCTAAAATAGTATATTATTATTAATAATTTAACGCTTTGGCCATAGCTCTGTCGAAATTTCTGAGTCCAAAGAATGATTTGTGCTTCAAAAGAATATTTTGCACTGAAAAGAATAAAAATGTTCTTATTCATTTCTTAAACGATATTTTAGGTTTTTCAGGTGCTAATGTAATAAAGGAAGTCGAATTCCTCAACACTATAATGGATCTTGAGATTGCTCTGACAAACAAAGTATTGTTGATGTTCTTTGCAAAGACTCAAATGGTGTAAGGTATATAGTTGAGATGCAGTTTGCTCAGGACAAGGGCTTCGAAAAACGTGCACAGTACTACGCAGCTAGAGCTTATTCAATGCAGACTGACAAATCTGGCAAATATATTGATTTAAAAACAGTTTTTTTCACTGCCATTTCCAATTGTGACTTATTTCCTGAAAAGCTTGATTACATTTTCACCCATACTATACGTGATGAAAAAATCAATGAACATGATTTACAAGACTTCCAATTTGTGTTTATAGAGCTGCAAAATTCCTAAAGAATTGAGCTAGAAAATATAGTGGAAAAGTGATGTTATTTTTTCAAATATGCTGAGGAAACAACACAAGAAACGCCAACTATAGATTAACCAACAAAGCAGACAGAGGAGATTCTGGGCTTTTTACCCTTTAAACAATATGAAATGATGGTAGATTGTGTACTAATAAATTAATTGGTAATCTATGACTAGAATGTTAAATTTTAAACTTAAATAGGTCGTTTTCTGAGTAAAACCTTCTAATTAAACGGCATTAACGCATTTTTCATTCCATTTTTTATATGAGTTATAAGTTCAAATTGCGGCCAAGAAGCCCTTGAAAAAGCTACATTTTCATGTATCCATTATCTTCAAATAACAGGCCAGTAAGCCTATTTATCATAGGTCTCTGTTTTCAGCACAACACTTTGAATTTATCTCCTCTCGTTAATGACTATATGCAGCTTAAAACCAAAGAACCAGCCTTTTGCTCTTTTGCCAAGTCCT
>JARBCG010000137.1 GCA_028803175.1 Wolbachia sp. | reverse complement strand
CGCACTATTGTTTGACCTGTAAGTATTCTATATCTGTACTTAATCTGTACTTAGTACAGAACACTAAATGGTACTTTAAATTAAACGCACTGTGAGAGCTATGTTTGTAATCCATACTAAACCATACTAAAGAGTATAACACTAAAGTATAGTATACTAAAGTGCCGCCTTAAGGCTAGGGTGCTAACCCATCCACCTCACTACATAAAAGATATTTCTTCTTTTGGCTGGAGAAAAACATTGGATTGTGCTGGAAATAGATATATAACAGTAAGAATTAATGTAATTTTAGATTGTGCGTTGGCAGATAGACTGTTGCATGATTTTGCTATGCTAAATTCTATTATAATTACGAAATAAATTGTGGTATTAAAGAGAAAATTAAGTTACAGTGTCCAATTGAATTATATGAGAAATATTATGATCATGCTACTTTTGACAGTTTTACTGTAATTCTAACGAGTGCTGGAGTTGTAAATACGTTCCATTAACACTAATTTAGTTTTTTCACATATAATAGTAATTAGTAAAGATTTTAAATAAATGTAAAAAACATGAAAGATAAAGATTCTTTTGAAGAAGAAAATAATAATGTTGAGGAAAATAACAATGATTATAGAGAGGAGAGGAGTTTAAAAGCTGAGAATCAGTTAGACAAAGTAGAACAGTATGTAGAGGAAGAAAAACAGCATATAGCAGAGTATATAAAAGACTATATAAAAACTTTTGAAGATCTCTTAAATCAAATTGATGAAGTGGTAGATAAGCTAGATAGTTATGAAAGAACTGTGCAAATAAAACGAAGTATAGTTAGGCTCATAGAAACTTTATATAGTCAGGCAGCATTGGAGGATATTAATACAGAGCTTGAAACTACAAAGCACACTCGCGATAAATCAGCATATCTAAAAAGGATAAGAGAAAAAAGGAGAAGACAGGTAATAGAAGAAGTGTTAAGCAACATGTTTGCTCAGCAACAAAAGGAAAAAGATCTAGTAAATGCTAAACGTTTATGTCATGGATATGAAACAACAAAAGATACAAATGTTAATAAAGCAAAAGAGCAAATAAAGTCTTCTATCAAGTGGGTATTATTTTCGGTAATTGGTGCTAGGATGGATCCAAGGAGAAGGGCAGGAGAAACTGATGACAGTAACGAAAAACAAGCTCAGATATATAATAGAGAAGCTGTGGGTGGAGCATTAGGTGCATTGCTCAAAACGTTTTTAACTACTGTCACTACTATCGTGCAGGAGATTGTTAAACCACTTAGACAAACTTGTAAGCAAGAAACATCTTTTGCAAAGCAAGTTGAGGAAAGCAGAAATACAGGAGATAAAGGAGTTCCGTGTAGATAGTATAGCTATAACTTTCTTGCGATATCAAGTGCAGCGTAAGTAAAAATAGCACTTGCACCTGCACGTTTAAAGCCAATTAAAGATTCATAAATCACTTTTTCATAATCAAGCCACCCATTATTTGCTGCAGCCTTTATCATTGCATATTCACCACTTACTTGGTAAGTAAAAATAGGAAAATTAAACTTATCACTTGCTTTTTTAATAATATCAAGGTACGGCATTCCAGGCTTGATCATAATAAAATCTGCACCTTCATTGATGTCCAATTCAATTTCACAAATTGCTTCACACGCATTTCGATAATCCATTTGATAACCGCTTTTATCTATAGAATTTAATAGATCACATGAGCCCACAACTTGCCTGAATGGTGCATAAAAGCTAGAACAATATTTTACTGCGTAGGATAATATTGATACATCCTGAAAATTGCCTTCATCTAATGCTTTTCTAATCCTTCCTATCCTACCATCCATCATATCAGAAGGAGCAACTATGTTGCACCCTGCTTTTGCTAAAGCAAGTGCTTGCTTACATAATACTGATAAAGTTTCATCATTTTCTACATCTACTTGATTATTTTTTAAGATACCGTCATGGCCATGAGTAGTGTATGGATCTAGCGCAATATCTGCAATAATACCAATTTCAGGTATTTCTGATTTTATAGCATGAATTGCCATGCAAATTAAATTATCAGGATTATAGGCTTCTTTAGCATTTTCAAATTTTAATTTATTGTCAACAACAGGAAAAATTGCAACAGCGTTAATTCCTAAATTCTTAGCTTCCTTAACTATTGATATTAATCCATCTATTGAATAACATTTAACGTCAGGTAAGGCAGGAATTGGTGCAGTTGTTTCTTTTTTATCGTGAACAAACAGAGGAAAAACTAAATTATTTACTGATAAATCATTTTCACTTGTTAAATTGCGAACCCACTTACTTGAACGCCTACGTCTTAATCTTGTGTTTGGAAAGTTAAACATTAAATTCCTTTAAAACTATTTCAGACAGCTAGCTGTCAACTATTTTATCAATTAGTACACTTCTCTTTCTACAATTTTTTTATTTCATCAAGCGATGACCCTATCGTTTCAGCAATAAAAGTAATATTTAAACCAGCTTTGGGTAGATTTCTTGCTACTGTCATTTTAGCTTTTTTTTCGCCTTCATTCATATCTTTTTCCATGCCTTCTTGTCTACCTTTTTCAATAGCATCATCAAGTTGTTGTTCGAATACAGCTTGGTTATCACGAATACGTTTTGAATTATTAGATCGCTACCTATTATCTTTTCCAGCTCTTTTTCGCTGGTCTCTTCAGCATACTTGAAGAAATAAATCCATTTTTCAACAATATTCTCTAGTTGATCTTCCTTAGTTTTAGGAAACTTTGATAATTCAATAAACGTAAAATAAAAGTCTTTCAAGTCGTGCTCAGTGGTATCTTTATCCTGAATAACATAGTCTGATTTGTATCCTGGTTTGTTAGGAAAGAGAATACAATCTGCTATTACGATAAAAATTATTTCCTTAAGATTATGATACTTATCACCTTTATCAGCTTGCCTTGAATAAGCTTTGGCAACGTAGTATTGCGCACGTTTTCCAAATCCTTTTGTTTTTGCCGATTGCATTTCGACTGTGACTTGTACTCCACTTTCATCTCTACAAAGTACATCAACGATGCTTTGTTTTTTAGAAGCAATCTCAGGATCTTGAATGGTACTCAAAAACCCTATTTCCTTTATTTTGCCTACTCCTGCAAATCCTAAGATGTAATTTAAAAAATGAATAAGAATATCTTTACTTTTTTCGGTACCTAAGATGCGCCGAAATGCTAAATCATTCTTGTGGTCAAGAAATTTTGAAAGAGCCATGGCCACAGTACTTAGAAAACGCTGATGTTATACAATACTTGTAGCAAATGTTCAATAGTCTTCTACTTCAAACAGTAAAGTTTAAAAGAAGTTACTCAATAATATCTTCTAATGCACACTATTCATTACTTCTAATACCTTCTTACCAATTACGGCTGGAGTCTCTGCAATTGCGATACCACTACTCTTCATAACTTCAAGTTTTTCACTAGCACTTCCGCCACTAGAGGAAATAATCGCTCCAGCATGCCCCATACGTCTTCCTGGAGGTGCTGTTTGACCCGCTACGAATCCAACAATTGGCTTCTTGGTTTTTTCAAATTTTACAAAACGTGATACATCCTCTTCTTCGTTTCCACCTATTTCACCAATAACCACGATGGCATGAGTGTCTTCATCTTTTAGAAAGAGTTCCATACAGTCAACGAACGTCATACCATGAACAGGATCTCCTCCAATTCCAATGCATGTAGACTGACCAAGACCAACAGCGGTTGTTTGCGCTACCGCTTCATAGGTCAAAGTTCCAGAACGAGACATAATTCCTATATATCCACGCTTATGAATGTGCCCTGGCATAATTCCTATTTTGCATTCTTCTGGTGTAATAATTCCTGGGCAGTTAGGACCAATTAATCGACTTTTTGAGCCAACGAGCGCACGTTTAACTTTCACCATATCAAGTATAGGAACGCCTTCTGTAATACAAACTATTAGCTCTATTCCTGCATCTATTGCTTCAAGTATCGCATCTGCAGCAAATTTAGCTGGTACATATATGACTGTGGCATTAGCTTCTGTTTTTTCTTTAGCCTCTGCAACGGTATTAAAAATTGGTAAATTAAGGTGAATGCCACATCCCTTTCCAGGAGTTACTCCACCAACCATTTTAGTTCCGTAACTAATTGCTTGCTCTGAGTGGAACGTACCTTGTGCACCAGTAAAACCCTGGCATATTAATCTTGTATTTTTATTTACTAAAACGGACATACTTTATTTCACCTCTTTGACTATCTTTTGTGCAGCTTCACCAAGTTCATCTGCAGCAATAATGCTCAACCCTGATTCTTCCAAGATTTTTTTCCCTTCTTCAAAATTAGTACCTGATAATCTAACTACTAAAGGAACTTTAATACTCATTTCTTTTGCAGCTTCAACAATACCGCTTGCGATCACATCGCAACGCATTATACCACCGAATATATTAACCAAAACCCCTTTTACATTATTATCAGATAATATGATTTTAAACGCTTCAGTTACGGTATCCTTTCTTGCTCCTCCACCAACATCCAAAAAGTTAGCTGGCTCTGCTCCATAGTATTTTATTATATCCATTGTCGCCATAGCAAGACCTGCACCGTTCACCATGCAGCCAATAGTGCCTCCCATTTTGATATAACTGAGTCCATATTTTGAAGCCTCTATTTCCTCCTTTACTTCTTCATCGTAATCACGAAGCTCTACAATATCTGGGTGACGATATAAAGCATTATCATCAAAATTAATTTTAGCATCTAGCACAATAAAATCTCCAGAATTTGTTTCAACCAATGGATTAATTTCAATTTGACTAGCATCAGTTGCAATAAATGCATCATATATATTCTTTGTAATACTTGTTATCTTTTCCATTTGTTCTGAACTCAGATTAAAACTGTTGCTGAGTTTGCTGCTGTCAAAACTTGTATAACCAGCAGCAGGATCTATATCGATTTTTACAATTTTAGAAGGAGAATCCTTTGCCACTTCTTCAATGTCCATTCCACCTTCTGACGAAAACATAAACGTTGGCCTGCTCAACTTCAGATCAATTACTAAACTTAAATAATACTCTTTCTTAATGCTTGAGCCTTCTTCAACATACACTCTTCTTACTTGTTGCCCATTTGGTCCTGTTTGATGAGTAACCAAAATTGAACCAAGCATACCTTGTGCAAATTGCTTAACTTCTTCAACAGACTTCGCAAGTTTTACACCACCAGCTTTACCCCTACCACCTGCATGAATTTGAGCTTTAACCACAAATACATCAGACTTCAACTGATTTACTTGTGATTCTATTTCTTCTACAGATGTAGCAACAAAACCTTTCGGTACTGGAACATTAAACTTATGCAAAATTTCTTTTGCTTGATACTCGTGAATATTCATAAAACAACCAATACTAAACAATTAACCTAATTACCAACCGTAACGCTGCCTTCTACACTCTTGTTGATGTTTTCTTTTTCTAGCTTCAGCTTTCTTTTTAGTTCTCTTATCTGATTTTTTTTCATGATGCTGTTTTTTCATTTTAAACCCTCTTCCTTCTTTTTGAATTGTTTTTTTTAATACTGGAAGAGCTCTATCTACATCACCATGATGAACTGATACTTCAATCAAATTATATACCTCCGCGGTAGTTACTTTAAGATTTTACTTATAAATTAGAAAATTAACACTGTCAATTACTTTATGAATTTATATTAAGTTATAGTATGATTATAATTTCTTAAAAAAGCTCTAAATATATAAAAACTCCAGCTAATTTATGTAGTGAGGTGGGTGGGTTAACACCCTCGCCTTAAGGCGAACACTTTAGTATAATATACCTTAGTGCTGGACTACTTTAGTATGGTTTAGTATGGATTACAAACATAGCTCTCACAGTTGCTAATATCTATGTCTCCCAGCATGGTGCTATCTAAGTTTGTACAGTAAGTACATTAAGGGAAAGATTAGTCGCAAGTTATTCCAGGAATTTGAACACTTAAGAAAAAGACATTTGGGGCAGCACCTTTGGCAAGAAGTACATCGAAGAACAAGGAAGTTCTCATAGCTATAACAATTTTAACACCGAGCTTTAAAACTCGTAATCTGCTTTACATGTGTTTTTTCAAACCACCAGCTTCAACCGGTTATAATTGATAAAAATATCAAACCTTCTTACACATCGGGGCGGAGAGATTTGAACTCCCGACCCCTTGGTCCCAAACCAAGTGCGCTACCAAACTGCGCCACGCCCCGATTTCTTTACCAGAGTATCAATAATTCATAAAAACGCAAGAGCCATTTATTTATTACTGCTAGCAATTTATTAATTATTTTGGTCTTTTTTAATACCAGTATCTATTATATCATTTATTACATGCACTAAACTACTTAACTCATCACAATACTACGCTATTTCATTCCAAATATACTTGTGGTAAATGTAATTATTTCCACTACTCACTTTGTTTGCCAATGCTTTTAATATCTTCTCCTAAGATCTTGTAGTATAAATTCATTTCATTGAGAAGCACATGTCCTAGATCCTGTGCTTTTGATCTATTATACATAAATGGTCATTTACAATATCGTCAGTAAACTTCATATGTGAAAGACTATGCATTATGTGGCTTAAGTTTTGCAAGTGTGTTGACATGCTTTTACAATACTTCTGCGCATAGAACATTTGTACTTGATTCTCAGTACAAGAGCAATTACATGGCATCTAATCTTCCGTACTTTCATAACATTCATAATATTACCTATAATATCATTTTCACTCATATATTAACCAAAAAAACAACAAATTCCACATATTATAATTTCCATAAAAACATTAAACCACTTGTAATATTGTAATAAGATGAATTTCAAATATACAAATTGTAATTTTGGAGTTGTTAAACTATAGAGATAAGAAGTTAATGAGAAGTATCAATTAGAAAGTAATTCTATGGAAACCTATTATAAAATGCAACATTTGCAAACTCTGCGTTCAATCACATTTATTATCGGAATATTTTTATGTAGTGAGTTGGGTGTGTTAACACCCTCGCCTTAAGGCGAACACTTTAGTATAATGTACTTTATGTTGGACTACTTTAGTATGGTTTAGTATGGATTACAAACATAGCTCTCACAGTACGTTTAATTTAAGGTACCATTTAGTGTTCTGTACTAAGTACAGATTAAGTACAGATATAGAATACTTACAGGTCAAACAATAGTGCGTGGTAAAGAAATTATCATGGAATTATGTACTGCAAACTACGTAGATATAGTAAGTGGTAGTATTACTCCTGACCATATGCTAATCTCTATGTCTACCAGCATGGAGCTATCTAAGTCGGTACAGTATATTAATGGAAAGAGTAGTCACAAGTTATTCCAAGAATTTGAACACTTAAGAAAAAGATATTTGTGGCAGCATCTTTTGCAAGAGGATACTTTGCTGTTACAGTTGACAATATGAATTCTACAGATGTACAGAAGTATATCGAAGAACAAGGAAGTTCTCTTTACATGCGTTTTTTTAAACCACCAGCTTTACTGTATAGTTAATAATTTAAGATTATAGTTACTGAACAATTGGTAGATGTAATATGGCTTCAATAGACATTACAGAATTTGAAAGGTTAGTAAATAATAGCAGATTGAGGAAGCCATATAAATCACATGCTATAAACTATATAACACGTATTATCAATACAAATAAAGGTAAAATTCTGATTTTGCCAATAATGAGGATTTTCTTAAAACAATCGAAGCTATTTTAAACTGTAATAAGCTGGATTCAGAAATATATAAACTGCTAACTAGTTATTTAGAAAGCTATATAAGACTGATAAACAATAGTAAGCTTGGTAAATTAATAAGCAATAGCAAATTAGATAGAGTGTATAAATTACTCATTATAGATGATATAATCCACGTAATGAATACAAACAAAGAAACAGATTTATCTTTTTTAATAACGAAAGGCCTTCTTAAAGCAGTTGAGATTATTTCAAATTCTTCCATGCAAGAAGACATGAAATATTTTTGTATTATGTGCACTACCAACGGAAAATCAAGTATTATATATATGCATTACTAGCTAGTTATGGTGTTATTAATACCTACACAGAACAAACAATACCTTATGCACCGTGTATTAAAAGACCAAACGATAAGAGAAGTGATGTAAGAGTGTCTGATTATTTGCTTGATAGCCAAAAGAGCTTTGTGATGAAATTAATAAGATATAAGATAAAGAAATTAAAGAAACTTTCGATAATTATTTACACCAAATACATTCTCAAGAGAAGCATAAAACGCTAAAATACACTGAGGCAGCACTAGCTATTTGTCTGTGTTGCTACAGTAGTAGTTGCTGCAATGACAGGAAGTATAATCGCTGTGGTGATTGCAGATTTAACGGATATTATTGCTATTGCAGTTTATTGATCTTTATTATGTAGCAGTAAATTAGAGCATACAAAAATTACGCATGCAAATGCAAATAAAGGATGTAAATTAGCATAATCGAGATTTCGATCACTCTAGTCTGTATGCACGACATTTACATAAATATCTAATATACAAACAAAAAGGTTGCTTAGTTACTGAATAAATATTTCTTGCATTATAACGTGAATAATTTATCCTTTGATTAAAAGTAGTTGGGGGCATAGCTTAGCTGGTAGAGCGTCTGTCTTGCATGCAGAAGGTCAGCGGTTCGACTCCGCTTGCCTCCACCATTCTACACATGCGAACTCTTCTTTATTATGGGTTTAGTATGGATTACAAACATAGCTCTCACAGTGCGTTTAATTTAAAGTACCATTTAGTGTTCTGTACTAAGTAT
>JARBCG010000136.1 GCA_028803175.1 Wolbachia sp. | reverse complement strand
GAAACTTCCAGAATATAGAAAACTCATGCTGCAATTTTGAAAATCACCCTTGTGCTTTTTTTAACTATGATTCAAATTCATGATAAATATAAGCCAGTGGTAACAATTTCTCAAAGCCATCCACTGATTATTGCAAATGTAACTAATGGTAAGCTTATTAAAAAAGATCACACTAAAACAAAAAAAACGTTCGAGGAATGCAAAAAGTTTTTTAATAAAAATTGTAGAATAACCGATTGTACAGGTAAAGGTGTAGAATACGATATTTGTAAAGAATCAATATAGGACTTTCAAGGAAAAGTTTCTATTTACGTTTATGATTACTAACCACTTTAGCAAGTAACTCATCTTTTTATTACTTTCTTAAGTAGCATCTGGTGCACAAGCCAGCTACTTAAAATAACTGACCTATTGAATATCTTTATAGTTTTGTATATCATATTTTGAGTTTATCAATGAACAATAATGAGTTTTGTTATTGCAACTTTCTATTATTTTATAGAGCTTGCTAACTACTACGACATGAAAGGTGAAATAAAAGCTAAATGTGATAATGCAGAATTAAAAGGAACTATACTCCTGGCGGAAGAAGGAATTAATGCAACCATATCTGGCACAAGAGAGGCAATCAATAGCATATTTGATTTCTTGCATTCTGATAATAGGCTTAAAGATCTAACGTGGAAAGAAAGCATAGCGGGATATCAGCCATTTAGTAAGATGAAGGTAAGATTAAAAAGAGAAATTGTGAACCTTGGCGTAAGCGATCTTGATATTTCTCTAAGAGGCGAATACGTTGAACCGGAGCAGTGGGATGATTTTATTTCTCAACCTGATGTTTTAGTGATAGACACAAGAAATGAGTACGAAGTTAAATTAGGTAAATTTCACAACGCAATAGAACCAAAAACTCAGTGTTTTCGTGATTTTCCTCAGTGGGTAGAGTCTTCTTTTTCTAAGGATGAAAACTTAAGAAAAAACAAAATAGCTATGTACTGTACTGGTGGAATTAGATGTGAAAAATCGACAGCCTATATGAAAAGTCTTGGATTTAATGATGTTTACCACTTAAAAGGTGGAATACTTTCTTACCTTGAGAAAAACAAGAATCAGAATAATATGTGGGAAGGAGAGTGCTTTGTTTTTGATGATAGAGTTACGGTTGATAATTCACTAACTCCAAGTGACCAAATAAAGTGCATATTCTGCTCGAATCAAGTTTCAACAGACGATCTAAAATCAGTTCCACGTGGTCAAGTAGTTTGTTTTGATTGCAGATTAAAATAGATAGTATAAAAGTTGATATTTTACGTAATGCTTGTGGTCAAACAGCTACGGCACCGTTTTCTGTATGTCCCAAAGGGAAAGCATCAATAGCTATACCACTTAAATGTGAAGAGCTGGACGATTCGACCATTACTTCAAACTAAAGTTACGGATTAGTTAACGAGGTAAAGCTTGAAAATACAGGACTTTTTTAGTTGCATAGGGTACGAAATTAGTATTGAAAAATATGCATCAAAAAATTTATTGGTGTCCTATAGCTAACCCTAGTAAGTTTTCCCTGATTTTTGAAAAATAAAATCAATGGCATTATTAATATTTAACCAAAAAATTGGTAGAATTTTTCTGATAGTATGCTTTATGGCAAACAAAAATGCTCAATTAGGTTCAATTCTTACTTTTACCCACAAGTATAAAAAGCTGGTGGTTAAAAAAACGCATTTAAAGCAGATTATGAGTTTAAAAACTCGATGTTAAAATCGTTATAACAGCTATGAGAACTTCCTTGTTCTTCGATATACTTCTCTACATCTGTAGAAATATGGTCAGGAGTAATATTACCTCTTACGATATCCACATAGTTTGCAGTACATACTTCCCTGATAATTTCTTTGCTACGCACTGTTGTTTGACCTGTAAGTATTCTATATCTGCACTTAATCTGCACTTAGTACAGAACACTGAATGGTACTTTAAATTAAACGTACTGTGAGAGCTATGTTTGTAATCCATACTAAACCATACTAGAGTAGTCCAACACTAAAGTGTATTATACTAAAGTGTCCGCCTTAAGACGAGTGTGTTAACCCACACACCTCACTACATAAATTCAAAAACAAATACTATAGAATTAATGAAACAATTAATAAACGCTTTATTAAAAGCCCAAGTTGAAAGTAGTGGTACTTATTTTGAAATAGACTAGAACAACTTAAATAAAACAAATTTTCCTGACAACTACGAAACCTAGAGTATATTATTAAATGTTAATTGTTTGCTCTAAAATAATTTTAAAATAAGTTTAATGTATTCTATTATTGCCTACTTTTTATGTCTTACTTTCACTCTATGTATTAATATCGGTATTCATGAAATGGATATGGTTGATATTATTGCTCCTTATTCTAAGGGAAAAGAATCAGAACTAATTAATATAAAAAATTATGTATAAACTTTAGACTTTAATGCTCATATTTCAGAAAAAATATATAGTAATAATAACCCATTCTATTCCAATTCTGATGAGTTTGGAGCAAATGACTTGATTGATGCACTCACTGATGAAAGTAAAATCATCTGGTGTATCAGAGGAGGAGAAGGAGCTTCTCGATTAATTCCTTATTTAGAAAAATTACCTAACGATAAAAAAGAAAAGATTGCTCAAAATAAAAACAAAAAGTTTCTTATAGGTTACAGTGATGTCACTTCCTTACATATTTACTTACAAGTGAAATATGACTGGCAAACTCTTCATGGCACTATGCTAGAAATGATAGTAAACAACTCCGTTTCCGAAAGCTCTGTTGATAAGTTAAAAGTATTAATTCTCGGTCACCAAAATTCTATTAAATTTGACAATTTAAAGATGATCAATAACAAAGCTAAATTAAAAAATGGCAGTCTAGAATCTAAAATCGTTGGCGGTAATATGACCTTGGTAGAAAATAGCGTAGGAACCACTTGGCAAATAAATACAAAAGATAAGATTTTATTCTTAGAGGATACAAGGGTATATCCATATGCAATAGAACGCAGTTTAGACCATTTTAAACAAGCTAATATTTTTGATGGAGTACATGCTGTAATTTTTGGTGACTTTGTTAACTCTAATAATTATAGGCTTGTTGAAATTGTAAAAGAGAGGTTTGCAAAAAGTGTTGATTTTCCAGTGTTTACAATCAAAGGAATAGGTAATGGGCACACGAATGACCCTTTACCTCTTAATACTCGTGCTATTATTAGTATTCAAGATGAAAAAGAAGATTTATTTTCTATGAATGTTCAGAATGTTAACTGCACATAGCTGACAACTTACACGGCTTACTTTAATTCCTTCATAAACTAAAGTACTAAATCATCTTTAGCACCAGGTTTAATATGCTGATATTTATAAGTAATTACAACCAGCTGAAGCTGGTGGTTAAAAAAAACGCATGTAAAGAGGACTTCCTTGTTCTTCGATGTACTTCTGTACATCTGTAGAATTCACATTGCCAACTGTAACAGCAAAGTATCCTCTTGCCAAAG
>JARBCG010000135.1 GCA_028803175.1 Wolbachia sp. | reverse complement strand
GAACACTAAATGGTACTTTAAATTAAACATACTGTGAGAGCTATGTTTGTAATCCATACTAAAGTAGTCCAACACTAAGGTATATTACACTAAAGTGCTCGCCTTAATGCAAGGATGTTAACCCACCCACCTCACTACATAAAAATTTAATTAATCATTTATAACTTTTGGTACTACAAAATATCCGTGTTCAGGCTTTGTGTTGGATAACACATCTTCTTTAATATTTTTAGAATCTACAATATCATCGCGTACATGAATATCTTTATCGATACTGCCGTAACGTATAGGAGAAACATCACTGGTACTCACCTGAAATAAGGTATTGTGTATCCAGTCCAGCATCGTCAACTCTTTAGAGTAGAATTTAATTTCGTCATCTGACAGCTTGATTCTCACAAGTTGTGCAATCTTAAGCATTTCTTCCTTAGTAATAGTTACTTTTCTTTTATTTGCAAATTCTATTAGTGAAGTAATTATATCTTCTGTTGATTTAGCTGGCATTTTTACCTCCTTGGGTTTTTAATATGAAATTAGTCAAAACACTTGCAACTGAAACAATCTCAATCTTATCAGTTTTTTCAAAATTTTGAAATATAGTATCTGTAATGATTAACTTATCTAAGGAGGAAGAAGAAATTTTTTCCACCGCATTTTCTGATAATACCCCATGTGTGATACATGCAACTACAGACTTTGCTCCACCATTTTTCAGAGCAAGAGCCGCATTGCATAAAGTTCCGCCATAGTCAACTATATCATCAACAATAACACAATTTTTACCTTCAAATTCCCCTATTATGTTCATAACTTGAGATGCTCCTGCTTTCTCTCTATATTTATCCACCACAACAACTCTATTACTCAACTCTATATTATGTTTTTCCTCTAAAATCTTTACAAAAGCACGCGCTCTTCCTATTGCTCCAACATCAGGTGCAACAATCGCCAAGTTTTCCTTTTGCACAGAACCAATAAATACCTCAAGGCAATTCAAATTAATAACCGGTACATCAAAAAAGCCCTCAATTTGACTTGAATGCAGATCAATAACTGCAACCTCATCTGCACCTGCAGTTTGAATAAGGTTCGCAACTAACTTAGCACTCAAAGCAGATTGCATATCATTACCTTTAATAATCCTATCTTGGCGGCTATATCCGTAATAAGGAACTATTGCCGTTATTTTTTTAGCTCCCACTCTCTTTACTGCATCGATTATTAGCAAAAGTTCAATAAGATTGTCATTCACAGGAGAAGAAGTAGATTGCACTATATACACTTTTTGATCAGATAAGTCATTTGTAACTTCTACATTGATTTCACCATCAACGAACCTTGATATTTTAACGGAAGATGGTTGAATATTTAATTCATTAGTTATTGATTTTCCTGGTTCTTTACTGGCACTACCTATTGTTATCTTCATAATTATTAATTGAGTTTTTAAGATTATACAGAAATTATCAAATGATCAAAGTGCAAGTTGATAGATCACTTAACTATACAACCTTACTAAACTTATTTTTAGTAATTAATGATTATATCCATAATAAAGCGGTATTTGAAAGGTTTTGCATGCTTCTGAATATTGAAATACTTCCTATAGATAAAGACTATAATATAGATTTTTATTTAGATGTTGTCTTTCCATATATTATAGAAGTTAATGACTTACATTGTATCAATTGCAAAGTATTAAGTGATGAAAATTATTATGTAAAAGTTTTACAGTACAAAGTTTTCCTGATACAGTGCAATATAACCATATTGGTAATGGTGATTTATACATAACATTACAAAATTTAGAAAATTTATCAACAGATGTCTACAAAGTGATAGATGTTCACATAAATGGATACAACTGTTCACTGAACCAAGATAAGGCTTCTTTTATGTTCACAACCAAGCAAGACTCTGACGCTGTTATATTATCAACTAAAATGAATGCTGATTTTGTGTGCCAAATTCAAGATACATCCGAAAGAATAACTAATGAGGTATTTAAAATTTTGAGTAATAATTATGATATTTCAAAAAATATAAAAATAGGAATAAATAGGAATAATTGGTGACGATAATCTAGAATATATTTCTAAATTTGAGATTGTAAAACTAAGTAACTGCAGTATACCATTTCGACAGTGCAAGTGGTACGTAAAAGCAATACACAAACTTTATGAAATATATGAAATAAATGAGTTAAGACTGGATTTATTAAATCATTATAAAAAGGAATTTTTCACTTATATGAAGAAGTGAATAGCTTTTCCCGTAATATTAATCGATATAAATAAGGTTAACTATAAATAGTTCTTTCAATCTTGTTAATACTCTATCACGCCAGTCATATAGATTTGTTGATGGTATTTTATATTCACTACATATCTCAGCTGTGCTTTTTTGGTTTTTTATTGCTTCCAATGATACTTTTACTTTTAACTCTGGTTCACACTTTTTTATTCTCACACTACATTCCATTCACTTTTACTAGGATCAGCCAATTTTTTTGGTCTAGTTTATGTCGTGCATTATACCTTTTGCTCTTTTGCCAAGTCCTGCAAGTCCTTTGAACACTTTTTTACTTGATACCCTTTTTGGGTGGTAAACTGTGATCAAAGTT
>JARBCG010000134.1 GCA_028803175.1 Wolbachia sp. | reverse complement strand
GGATATCAAGTAAAAAAGTATTCAAAGGACTTATAGGACTTGGCAAAAGAGCAAAAGGCTGGTTCTTTGATTTTAAGCTGCATATAGCCATTAACGAGAGGGGATAAATTCAAAGTGTTGTACTGAAAAAGGCAATGTGGACAACAAAAAACCCATGATAAACTTAAAGATGGACTTATCCACTGAAGTACCTCCTTAGTTTTTTCACAATATTTGGAGTTTACCATATTTCCCTGGCTTTTTTGTTTTTTTCTAATCAATAGTTGGCGTTTTTATCGTTTTTTTAACCACTAGCTTCAGCTGGTTGTAATTGATATACTAAAAATCTATTAATTCTTATGGTATTCAAATAACAGAAATTTCTCTTTTTTATGTTAGAATAATAATAAATATTATGTTACAATAAATATAGACAGGGCTGAGAGTTATTTTATACTATAAATAGTATCCACTTTTATAAAGTGTTTTTTTATAGTTTTTGTGCTATAATTTTAACTATGATAAGAATAAGATCAAATTTGAAGAGAAGATTAAAACAAAAGTGCATAGTGTTTATTCTGTTGTTAAATGCTTTGTTTGTCTCATATTTTCTAATAAAGAATACACATAATATTTCTAATCAAATTAAAGTTAAAGAAATAAATATAGGAGCTGATAATGAAAAATAAACAGTTAAAAGATAAGAAAGAAAACTTTTATATAACATATTTTCTAGATGCTTTAGTTTCTGAGAAGTCTTCTACACAAAATACTTTAGAAAGTTATAAGTCAGATTTATATCAACTCGACGAGTTTTTATCACAAAGTAGTGCTACTTTGGTAAATGCAGATAAAACTAATCTTAAAGATTATATGGAATTTTTATGCAAGCAAAAGAAATATAAAGGTAGTTCGATATCAAGAAAAATATCTGCTATGAAAAATTTTTATAAGTGCCTATTTAATGATGGGATAATAGATTTTAACCCAGCCCCGGCTAACGATGATGAGTTAAAAAATCCAAAAGTTTCACGTCCTTTACCTAAATACTTAAGTGTCGAAGAAATAGTCCTACTGATAAGCACAGTGAGAAAATTAGCAAGTGAATCTAATAAAGAGATCAGCAGTAAGCGGCTATGCGCTATTTTGGATATTCTTTATTCTTCTGGTATGCGTATTTCTGAACTTATTAATATCAAGTTATGTGAAGTATTGCAGTTAACAAATAGTAGTGATAAAGAATGTTATGTAGTAATCAAGGGAAAAAGTGGTAGGGAGAGACAAATTCTCTTGAATCAGCAAGCATTACAAAGCCTTAGAAGCTATTTATCAGTCCGTGATAATCTGATTTCTAACGGTAAGAAGTCTGATTGGTTATTTCCAGGTGATAAACCTAATAAGCCCATTACAAGGCAGAGGATTGGTCAATTAATGAAGGAATTAGCAAGAAAATGTAATATTGACGAAAAAAAGGTTTCTCCACATGTGATCAGGCATTCCTTTGCTACTCATTTGCTCGATAGTGGAGCAAATATTGTGTTGATACAAAAAGTTCTAGGTCATACCAACCTTTCTACAACACAAATATATACTCATATTGCTAATGAAAAGCTGAAGAACAAGTTGGTTGATTCACATCCTATAAACCATATGGTCAATAATTAAATTTATTGTTTTTAATTTGTAATAAAGTTAAATTTGAATGGGTTTGTGTGAAAAGAACTTTTGTGATTTTAAGTTTATTATTTAATTTATTCCTTGTATTGTGGGAAGTTTTTTATACTTTAATTGCTCTTCCTGTACTCTTCTTCTCTTCACGGATAATAACTGTTTTTCTTGTTTGTGCAGTGAGAGTTGTGTTATTCATGCTTTTTTCATTGTGTGGTATTACATACGAAGTTAGAGGAACGGAAAATATTCCAAAACAACCTTTTATAGTTGCCTCTAAACATCAATCTCCTTTCGAGGCATTCATTTTTATAATTCTATTTAAAGAAGCAATTTTTATTCTAAAGCGAGAACTAAAATGGATTCCATTTATTGGTTTGCATCTTATGGCACTAAAGATGATCTTTATTTATCGTTCAGATGGCATCAGCTCTATACGTAATATTGTCAAGCTAGCAAAAATTCGTGTAAAGGAAAATAAAAATATAATAATATTTCCAGAAGGCACAAGAACAGCTGTAAAGCAAAATGTAAAATATCAACCAGGTATTGCTGCTCTGTATAGCACATTATCTGTTCCTGTATTACCTATAGCTTTAAACACTGGCTTATTTTGGCCAAAAAATATACTTTCCTTGAGAAGAAATCCTGGTAAGGCAATAATAGAAATATTACCTCCAATATATCCAGGACTCAGTAGAAATGAGTTTTTACAGAATTTAGAAGAAGCTATTGAAGAGAGAAGTACCCAATTAACTTCATAAAAAAAACTACTATTGCAAATTAGTAAAAAAATTTTATAATAAAAGAAAAATGTAGGTAATTAGTATATGGCAAATCACAAAAGTGCTAAAAAAATGATAAAAGTAATAGTAAAGCGTACTTTAATCAATAAGATGCGTAAAAATAGAACCCGTACTGCTATTAGAAAGTTAGTTGATATAATTAAATCTGGTGACAAAGAAAATGTCATCCTAGCATTTAGGAATGCTGAATCTAACTTACATAAGTGTGTCAATAAAGGAGTTATTCATAGGAATACTGCCGCACGTAAAATAAGTCGCTTGAATGCAAAAGTAAAAGCACTAATGACGGCATAGGTTCTGTGCTTAGTATAACGTTAATTTGATTAATATATACTGTTTAAATTACATACCCTATATAAGATTTAAAGATTTAAATAACTTAAGTAATGGATAAAAAAGCATTATTAAACCTAGGTGATGGACAAGAAATTGAATTGCCTATATTAAGTGGGGCAACAGGTCCGAACGTATTAAATATCAAGGGTTTATATCAAGCAACAGGGTTGTTTGCTTACGATCCAGGATTTGTTTCAACAGCATCATGTTCTTCTGCGATTACATTCATTGATGGTGATAAAGGAATATTGAAATACAGAGGTCATGATATAGCTGACTTAGCAGAGAATAATGATTTTATCTCTGTCATTCACTTATTACTTCATAGTGAATTACCAAATTCAGAACAACACAAAGAATTTCTTTTAAAGATACAAGAACTATCCCGAGTATCAGAGCAAATTATAAATATCATTAAAGCGTTTCCGAGTAGAGCTCATCCTATGTCAATTTTGATAGCATGTTTTGCAAGCTTAGCTGCTTCTTATCATGAGAAATATGGCAATGATGTAAAAGCTGGAGACCTAGATTTCGGAATTTCCGTAATAGCGCAGATTCCCATTATTGTTGCAATGGTCTATAGATATATAAATAATCAGGAATTTATAGCGGAAGATGACAAATTAAGCTATAGCGAAAATTTTTTGAGGATGATGTTCGGTAGTGATATTGATAACGATAAAAGTACCTTATACACAAAGGCCATAGATAAAATATTTACTCTACATGCTGACCATGAACAAAATGCATCTACAGCTTCTGTAAGGCTTTCAGGATCAGCAGGTTCTAACTTATTTGCATCTCTTGCTACAGGAGTGACAACGCTTTGGGGGCCAGCGCACGGTGGCGCTAATGAAGCAGTAATAAACATGTTAAAGGAAATAGAGGAAAGTGGAGATGTGGACAAGTTTGTTACAAAAGCCAAAGATGATAATGATCCATTCAAACTAATGGGATTTGGGCATCGCGTTTATAAGAACTATGATCCACGTGCACGCATATTGAAAGACGCTTGTCATGAGGTTTTAAGTAAATCTACACAAAATGATAAACTCCTAGAGATTGCAATGAGACTAGAAGGAGTAGCTTTAAAAGATAAATATTTTGTTGAGCGTAAGTTATATCCAAATGTTGATTTTTACTCAGGCATAATAATGAATGCTATGGGTGTTCCTTCAAAGATGTTCACACCAATTTTTGCGCGTGCAAGAACTACCGGCTGGGTTACACAGTGGTATGAAATGATGAATGATAAAGAAACCAAGATTTGTAGACCAAGACAGCTTTATACAGGTAAATGAAAAATATATCACAAAAATAAAAGTAGTACAAAAAAGATATAAAGAGCTATTATTGCCTCCATTTTTCTGTAATAATAGCTCTTTATATCTTTTTTGTACTACTTTCAACACTTATTGCCTTTAGTCCAGCAACAACATTCTAGCTCTCATGATATTCTTGATTGCTGTCTATTAAATATATAGAGATTTACTATAGTGTAGTGAAAAGTATTGCTTTTGTAATACTCATATATAGTTTATCCTGTCATAAATATTTTAATTATAAATTAATTTTAATATGCTTTTTATGTAATTAGATGAACCTCGATGAAAGATGAATTTAGTAAAACTCACGCTTAGGTAAATTGGTTAGTTAGTAACCTAGTGCTTATATTTAGCAACATGCAAATAATTTATACTTTTATAAGTGTAAATTTAGAAAAAGAATTTGGATTAACAATAACGCAAATTGCATTAGCTAATTCAATATACACTTGGACATTTGCTATCTTACAGTTTTTTAGTGGCTTGGTATTTAATGTATTTTCTAGTAAAAAAGTCTACCTTTTTTCAATATCAACAATAATTCTCGGGTTTCTTTTACTTATCAATGGTAACAATTTTTCTCATTTAGTTTTATCTCAAATGTTAATCGCAACTGGAGCATCATTTGGTTTTATTGGTGCGGCTCATATCAGCAGTATATGCTTACCCACAACCCAATTTTGGCTAATGTTTCACATGTGTAGACGATTTCAAGTTTTTCTGCTTTAGTAATCCAAATATTATTTGCTGATTTTCTTGCTATGGGTGCACATTTGAAAAATCTAATTGCATGCGTAGTGCTATTTGGTGCGGTAATATTAATATTTACGTTTTTTTGTCTAAATACATTTTCAAATAGAACTTAAGAAAGAAATACAATTAAAGGTTCTATGAAAACAGTAATGAATTCTATATTAGTAGTGCTAAAATTAAGAGATATTTTGATATCCTTAATGGTTGCTGCCATAACTTTTGGGACATTTCTAGCGCTTAACACTTTGTTGGTTTCAAGATTATTGAGCAATATAGAACTCGATGCAGTTCAATTAGGTGTTGCAACTGCAATATTATGTATTGGTCTTTCGACCGTGGCGCCAAGCACAGATCGAATTTCTAAGCTATTTAAAAATAGAAAATATGTAATTTCTGTTTTTGCGTTATTACAAAGTATATCAATTATTTTTCTACTCTATAACCACTTAACAGCTCACATGATATATTTTTGTATGTTAATGTTTGGTTTTGCTACATGGGAGCATATGCTTAATTTTACTGTTGTAGTGATATTGTGAAACGAGAGTATATTGGCACATCATCATGTATAATTAACTGGTTTATGTTTATTGGTAGCGGGGTTGTTGTGTCGATAATAATGCTTTTTACAAATCATAAAACAGCATTTTGCAATATTTGTAATGTTAATAACTGCTAGTATTTTAAATTATGATACAAAAGAAACATACCCGCAAACACAGTAGTTGAATTATTGGTCAATTGTTATATTATATTGTATAGCACAATATTTATTAATGATGAATCATATTATTACAAAAGAAAAAGCAAAAACAGTAACTAAAGCTACAATAGTGGAAAGTATAAATCAGGATATAGGATTATCAAAAGAAGACTCTGCTTCGATAGTAGATGACATATTGGATGAAATAAAAACAGGTTTGATAGAAGATGGGGTAGTGAAAATATCATCATTTGGAACGCTGCTAGTGAAAAGGAAGAAGGAAAGACCTGGAAACATTCCTTGCACGTCACAAAAAGTAATGGTCAAAGCAAGGAATTCAATTTCTTTTAGACCTTCAAAGGTTATAAAAAAGTTAATAAATAATGATAAATCCTGATGAATGAAGAAAAATTGTTTTATACAACTGGAGAGGTTGCCGAAGGTTTACATCTAGAGCAACATGTTTTAAGATTTTGGGAGGGTAAATTTTATCAAATTAAGCCTATAAGGAGTAAAGGAAGAAGATTATATAACCGTGAATGTATAGAGACAATAAAACAGATAAAATATATGCTATATGATAAGAGATACACAATACAGGGAGTACAAAAAGAATTGAATGGTTACACTAAGACCAATCATGATGAAGAGTATTTAAAGAATTTATTGCAAGAAATGACTGATTTAAGAGATTACGTAGTTGGTAAGATCGTTAATGAAGAAAATAACGAGACGTTACAATACTAGTTTCACTATGATGAGGTAGCCAAAAGTGGTGTACAGTCCAAGAGAGTTATGATGTGGATTTAGTATAAATAACTCTGAAGATTTTATCCTATGTTTTCGTATAAATTCACAAGGAATCAGCCCGTTGGGTGTTTTGAACCTTTTTGCATAATTATATACCATAACAAAAGCATCTATATGCTCTTTAGCGCCAATTATGGATTAGTCTCTATTCAAGCTTGGCACGGGTTTCCTATCGTCCACATTGCCTTTTTCAGCGCAACACTTTGAATTTATCCCCTCTCGTTAATGACTATATGCAGCTTAAAACCAAAGAACCAGC
>JARBCG010000133.1 GCA_028803175.1 Wolbachia sp. | reverse complement strand
GGATACTTTGCTGTTACAGTTGGCAATGTGAATTCTATAGATGTATAAAAGTATATCGAAGAACAAGGAAGTCCTCATAGCTATTCTGATGATTTTAACATCGAGTTTTTAAACTCATAATCTGCTTTACATGCGTTTTTTTTAACTACCAGCTTTAGCTGGTTGTAATTGATTTATATTGAAAGTATTATATCCAAAAGAAGTTTAATATGTAGTTATGATATTAACTGTATTTGCTAAAACATATTTTTTATCCAGATGAAATTGCTTTGCAGCAACAAAAAGTTCATCTATTTTTTTCCACTTACTTAGCAGAATTTCAACTCTATCTGTATTTTTTCTTATGCTTTTTAAAATGAAAGTTTGAATTATACAAGACGCGAGTTCTAGCTCAATTTCGCTATTAATTATTTTGTTAATTACGCCAGGATCATTGAAACCATCTGATAGTGTATAAAAACATTTGTACAGTTCATACATGTTACTATTTATTGTATTTATTATCATTCCAGGTAGCCCGGGAAATAAGGTAACTATTTCATCGAATATTTTATCGTCAAGTTTGCAGTGAGAAGAAACAACCTCTTTAGTTTCATCATAAGTTAATGGTAGGAGATTTAGCTGAAAACATCTACATTTAATAGTGGTTTGTATATCATGCGGCCTATGACTAATTATAAATATTTTAGAGTTTTTTGGTGGTTCCTCTAATATTTTTAATATTGCATTTTTAGCATTATTACTCATCGCTTCCAACCTATCTACTATAGCTATTTTGTACTCTGATTGAATAGGGCTTAAGTATAGAAAATTTTTCATTTCTCTAATTTTTTCTATTCCTATTGTATCACCTTCAACTATGTGTAAATCCAGTGCTATTGAATCACAATCCTTTATGAGCAACCAATTAGAAAAAAAATTTGCAAGCGTTGCTTTTCCTATACCTTTTTTTCCACAGATCAACCAAGATTGAACAGATAAGTTACTTATTAACTTCTTTTTGGCTTGATTATGGCCTATTACTCTTTTCATGATTTTTCTCATGCTAAATGTAAATTTAAGTTTGCAAGTACGTTATTTATGGTCTGCAATGAAATTGCCCCATCCCTCAAGATCCTAACCTTATCTGTAGCTAAGTCAATAATAGTTGATTCTATACCTGAAACTAATTTATCATCTTCAACTACTATAGATAAATGTTGTTTAATAGACTGTGGTATATCACTTGCTTTGGATACACTTTTTTCTCCTGAAATATTCATGCTAGTTGAAATTATTGGAATTTTTAATTCATTTAATATTGAGAGTGCAACTGGGTGATCAGGAATCCTTATACCTATGCTTTCTTTAAAGTGTTTATTTGGTAATATATGGTTGTTTTTAAGTGGTAAAATGTAGGTAATTGGTCCAGGAGAGAAGTGGTTTATTAAGTCAATATACTCTTCTTTAACCTCAGCTACTTCCATTAGACTATAAATATCATTAACAAATATAGAGAATGGTTTATTCTGAGAGCGTTTTTTTATCTGGTATATTTTTTCTATTGTTTCGGTACTCAATGTATTACAAACAAGCGCATACACTGTTTCTGTTGGAAAACATGCTAGTAAGTTATCTTGTATTGAGTTTACTATTTTGGGTATCATATAACTAAAAAACTTATTAACATCAACTGGATCTTATGGTAAAATCATGAGATAACATGACATTACGAAAGTTCTAATTAAGCCTTCTTTATCATCTATTGGAAAAAACAATCAGGAACAGCAAGATTTTTGGTTTAGGTTAACGTTGTATACCATCACTTTTCCTAAATGCCTAAAATGGTAATTGTATCTTGATAACCTGTTTTAGAAAGCACTATAGCCATATAGCTAGTATGAATTAGCTATATTTACCTCAATTGTATATACCTATAATACCTCCAGAATTGTTAGCAAATACTGCTCATTATCAAAATCACCTGGATAACCATTAAAACTATCCTGAGAGTTACGATTATATTCCACTTTACTAAACCATTGATATTGCAATTCTTCACCATGTTTTATAAAAGTCCTTGATATCTCCATAACAATTCATCTCATTACTAAGCAGAACTTCCCTTGGTGGATTAACAGTATGATCAACTGCTATATTATATCTTACATGATTAGTAGTTGGATCAAATCTAGCAATCATATTTCCACCCGTATCTATTATTAATAGCTCATAAACAGAAAGACGTCTACCATCCTTATAGAAAATCATATAAAGATTCTCCTTTTTCAATCTTATATGTTTTACTATTAAATTTGTTCGTACACAGTCCCACTATTTCAGCACAATAAAATAAATTATTACTACAATAGTATAGCCAGCTGTTGAAGAATTTGCAATAACAAGTTGTATATTCCAAAGCTGGTGTACAGTCCCAGAGAATGATGATGTGAATTTAGTATAAACAACTCTGGAGATTTTGTCCTCTATCAGTCAAAACTGTGTGAATTTTGTATGGTACAGCTTTGATCACATTGTGTAAAAATTTAGCAAATACTGTTTGTATTGAGGCTTCGTGTAACTCAACGTAAGCAAATTTGGAAGTCCTATCTATAGCAACAAATAGGTATAGTTTCTCCTCTTCTATCCTAACTTCTTCAACACCTATATTGAAGTAACCTATTGGATATTGCTTAAATTTTTTCTTAGGTTTAACTTCTCCTTCATCATATGGCAACCTGCTAATGCTGTGTCCTTGTAGACAACGATGTAAACTAGAGCGAGTTAAATTTGGAATTGTTTCCTGTAAAGCATATAGGCAATCATCCAGAGGAAGAAGTTTATGCTTATGAAATGCAACAATCATACCCTCTTCTTCTGGAATAAGTACAGTGGAGCGAGGTTGTTTTGGACCAATAGAGAAGTCCTCTGTTGAGTTCCAATGCTTCCACTTCACAACAATTTTTGGATTAATTCCATGGCGTGTTGCTAGTTTCGCTACGCTCTCTTCACTATTTTGTATTGCTCTACGCACTGCATCTGTCGTTCTGGCGCATCCATATAATACCTGTACCATAAGATATACCATCACTTTTTGGGACTATACAAGAGGCTGTGAACAAAATTTCATATAAGCCAAATGAGAGCCAAAACAAAATTTAAAAGTCCATAAAAACTTCAGCAGTTTTATCAAATCTGGAGAAAATCCATCTAAAGTTTTTGATTTTACCGAAGAAATATTCGATCAAATGCCGCTCTTTATGTAGTGAGGTAGGTGGGTTAACACAATCGCCTTAAGACGAACACTTTAGTATAATATACTTCAGTGTTGGACTACTTTAGTATGGGTTTAGTATGGATTATAAACATAGCTCTCACAGTTGCTAATCTCTATGTCTCTAAGCATGGTTCTACCTAAGTTGGTACAGTATATTAAGGGAAAGAGTAGTTACAAGTTATTCCAGGAATTTGAACACTTAAGAAAAAGATATTTTGGGCAGCACCTTTAGCAAGAGGATACTTTGCTGTTACAGTTGGCAATGTGAATTCTGCAGATTTACAGAAGTATATCGAAGAACAAGGAAGTCCTCATAGCTATTCTAATGATTTTAACATCGAGTTTTTAAACTCATAATCTG
>JARBCG010000132.1 GCA_028803175.1 Wolbachia sp. | reverse complement strand
TGTTGATTAATCTATAGTTGGCGTTCTCAGAACTTATTGGATCTTACGTCAGGTGCTATATGCTGTATCATATATATCATACGGTACTGGAAAAGTCTTGTATAAGGCATCTGACATAGCAGGTTGGGTAGATTCATCTTTATCTACTAAGAAAATAGAGCAAATCTGCGCTAGATCAGATTTATTGGTAGAAAATTTATCTAGTAAAATTGAAAGAGACAAATATAGAGAGTTTTGCAGAAGCTATATCAGTAGCCTCTTAAAATTAGGATTCTACATAAAAATATAAACTCATGGCAATATTGTTTATTTAATAATAAGCAATATTGCCCCTAATAACTTCAACGTTATCTCTTGGTAATTCTTTTATAAACCGAGAAGTGCGCATTGGTTGCCACTGATTATTAATTTCCCTTCTGTCTGCACACGAAATGATTAACTTTTCTTTTGCCCTGGTCATTCCAACATATGCAAGCCTTCTTTCTTCTTCTAAAGCTTTATCACTTCTATCATCAAAAGATCTCTGATGTGGAAATAATCCCTCTTCCCATCCTGGTAAAAATACGCATGGAAATTCTAATCCTTTAGCTGCATGAAGAGTCATAACATATACAGTGTCATCGTTGTTTATATTATCTACCTCCATTACTAAGCTTATGTGTTCTAAGAAAGTTGTAGCATTATCAAAATTTTTTAAAGATGAGATTAGCTCTTTCACATTCTCTATTCGTGCTACACCTGTTACCCATTCACTCTCCAGCATTTCAATATATCCTGACTGCTTTGCTATGTTTTCAACAAGCTCGGAAAGTGTTTTTTCACTCACTATTTTCCGCCAAGATTCAATTTTATTTAAAAAATCATTGAGTGAGAACTTAATTTTTTCCGTGATTTGATCACTATTGATTAATATTTTTACCGCTTCAAAAAAGGAAATCGTGTTATCCTGAGCGGTTGTATATATTTTCTTTAAAGTTGTGGCTCCCACGCTTCTTTTTGGCCTGTTTACAATTCTTTCAAAAGCAAGATCGTCATTATTGTTTATGATTAGTCTTAAATATGCAATTACATCTCTAACTTCTTGACGTTCATAAAATTTCACACCACTTATAATCTTATAAGGAATCGAATATTTTATAAAATACTCCTCTAGAACTCTAGTCTGAAAAGTAGCTCTAACCAGCACTGCAATATCACTAAATCTATACTGATTAAGTTTCAATATCTGCTCACTTATAAACCTTGCTTCAGCTTTTCCGTCCCATAATTTTATTATACTGACTTTTTCCCCTTCAGTGTTTTCTGTCCACAACTTTTTCTCTAGTCTAGTTCTATTATGATTGATAACATGTGAAGCAGTTGCAAGTATGTGGGATGTTGATCTGTAATTACACTCTAATTTGACGGTTTTTGCACCTTTAAAATCATCGGAAAATTTTAAAATATTTTCAACTTCCGCACCACGCCAACTGTATATTGATTGGTCATCATCACCAACACAACAGATATTTGAATGCTCTTTTGCTAAGTATTTAAGCCAAAGGTATTGTATTGCATTTGTATCTTGGTATTCATCCACCATGATGTATTTAAACTTATTCTGATAGTAAGACAGAATCTCAGTATTCTGATTAAAGAGCTGCATATTATATAGCAGTAAGTCACCAAAGTCGACAGAGTTAAGAAATTTTAACCTTTCTTGATATTGATGATAAACTTTCAATGCAGTCACATATACTGAACTAAATGATTGCACTTCTTCTACTTCAGATGGCATCCAACATTTCTCTTTCCATTTCTGAATTATATTCATAATGGTGCTGTATTTTTCTGATAGATTATTATGGCTGATCTCATTAATAATATTCTTTATTACTTGCAATTGATCATCCACACCAACAATTGTGAAATTGGAGTTTAATCCAACAATTTCTGCATGTTGACGCAAAATCTTTGCTGCAATTGCATGGAAAGTGCCAAGCCAAGGTATGTTTGCACCTGTTAGCTCTAACACTCTGTATGCCATTTCATTTGCTGCTTTGTTTGTGAATGTCACTGCCAGTATTTCCTCAGAAAAAGCGTAGTTATTTTTGATTATATGTGCAATCCTTGAAGTAATTGTTCTAGTTTTTCCTGTCCCAGCACCTGCCAGTATTAAAACTGGCCCATTTACATTGGTTACAGCTGATTGTTGTTCTGGATTGAGTGATGAGAGATAATCATTCATTGCAGCCCTATAAATTATAGTTGCAATAAGTTAACCCTACTACTTGCGTTGTGTAAAGTTTTTGTTGTTTATTTTAAACATACTCGGAGTTATAAATCGGACATTGCACTAATTCTTGCCAGATTAAAACCTGAGTAACGGTTGACCAGTTGGCAAATGATTAGTATGCTTATAAAAATATATTATTAAAATTTTAACGTACTGTTTACAGTTAAAGATACAAGTGAGTTTAATAAATCGTCTATTGCAAATGGTTTTTACGTAGTGAGGTGGGTTGGTTAACACCCACCTCACTACACAAAAGATTCACAGAGCTTGGGCGAGATTGTTGCTGCAATGATTTTACCACAAGAATGTAATATCCGTGTTAGCAATTTTGGTATAATAGAAAGAAATGATGAAAAATTATGGGTGAAAATTGACTATGATTATTCACAATTCGTAAAAGATTTTTGCTAGAAGACACGTTATTCAAATGTTAATACACGTTTAAACCATATAATGCATATCTTTAAAAATTATAAAGCACTCAAAAAAAGCAGGTCTATTTGATAGAAGATTAACAGAAAAAAAAAGTTATTGAGTTGAGTGAACTTCTGAACGACTACAAAGAAAAAGTTGGTGAAATTTTAAATGAAAATATTGATTTATTTTAGAAAAGATCTCAAGTACCATTGATTACCCTTTAATGTATAATATATTATGATAATTAATATTGGACAATAGCACTGAGAAAGAAGAAAATTTTAATAACATTTATTATTTTAAGTTAGATGATGATAGATTTCATCGTTACAAGAGTAGGAAGTTTGAAAAGTTGGAAATCTCAGGTCTAACTTTTAATGAGCTATATAGACAAGAATTTTTTAAAATGGTGAAAGATGGATTAAAAATAGAAGTTAGCAAAGAAACAGACAATGAAAAACAAAGTGAAAAGCAAACAGTAGATACTAAGATTGCAAACAATAGTTTGGGTGTTTACAATCTCTTATGTGCAGGTGGTGGTGCAGCAACTGAAGCATCTATAGCATATGCTGCGAGTATTAATATTTTAACGTCGATTTTTGCCACTGTAATAGTATTTGTTACAGCTACTGTACTTTGAGCTGTAGTGGGTTATGGTATTGTAAAATTTTGTGAAATGGTCAGTAAAGAAAAAGAAAAGTCTGGCACAAATATGTGGAATGCTAATAAAACTGCACTTAAAGATATACTAACCTCTAAGTGCCTACAGAAGAACAGCCAAGAAATTAAAGCAGTGCCTTCTTAGAGAATAAACTATCGAATTTAAAAAAAAGTATATAAAATTCAAGTTATTGTTTTTAGTAAATTACATGACGTTCAGACTCATTTCAGATAATCTTAATATAAAGTTTAGTGGATACAAAAAGTTAACTGTATTGATTAGTATTATTCTCACTATCCTTTCAGTATTCATTATTGTATTACGTGGGGTAAACCTCGGAATAGATTTTGTAGGTGGAATTTTGATAGAGATAAAATCGTCAGACAAAGATTCCGTAATTCTAGATGCACTTAAAGAAAATGGTTTTACAGTACAGAGTTCAAAAGCAGACAATAATTTAATAATGCGCTTCAAAAACGAAGGAAATGAAAACACAATCAAAAAAATAAAAGAGATATTAGAAGAGAAATCAGATAATCCAATAGCCTATCGCAAAGTAGATTACGTTGGCCCACAAATAAGTTCAACACAGATATTTGAAGGAATCTTATCTATGTTAATTGCTCTGATCGGGATATTTTTTTACGTTTGGTTTAGGTTTAATTGGCAATGCGGCCTTGGTGGAACAACAGCACTAATTCATGACATAATTTTAACTGTTGGTTTTATTAGCCTTATTGATATTGAGCTTAATATCTCATCCACTGCTGCTCTACTTACCGTTGTTGGTTATTCAATCAATGACTCAGTGGTTATATATGATCGAATTAGAGAGTATCACAAGAGTGGTAAAAGTCAGAAGATGAGTGAAATAGTGGATGCAAGTATTAACGCTACATTATCCCGCACTATATTAACCTCATGTACAACACTTCTTGCCGCTATCCCTTTGATATTAATTTGCAAAGATACTGTGAGGGACTTCAGTTTGATTATTTTTTTTGGTATTTTAGTTGGCACTTATTCTTCAATATTTATCTCTGCTCCTATGCTGACTTATAGAGGCTTAACAAGTATAGAAAAAATAAACCTAAATTAACATAATCATAATTAATTTAGTATATAATACTATACATCATTACATATTGTGGAGAATTGATTATGACAAAAAATGTATTATTATTATTGTATAATATTAAAGATTTTAACTACTCTGACCCACCAAGAAATAAGATGAACTTTGAATTACAAAACGGCACAAAGTGTAATTTTGATGGCAACACTTTATGTTGTACATATAGTACTAAAAGCCACAACCACTTAAACAACAAGTTGCTAATCCAAATAAAGACTATAGGTTCACAGATAAATAAAAATAAAAAATTTGGCATTAAGAACTATTAAGCATAGTGGTAAATTCAAACGAGAAGATCTAGAAATGGAGTGTGTGTATGGAATAGGTTCAAACTGTAAAAAGTTAGAAAAATGTTCAGGAAAAATAATCTATTTTTAAGGTAATGAAAATACTAAGGTAATTTAAACTGTAGAATATCCAGCCCACCAGGATAGAAGTGTAAACGTTATGAGTGATAGAAAAAATCTACTACAAACGCCGATTATGGATTAGAAGAAAATAAAAAAAATAGGGGAATATGGTAAACTCCAATATTGTAAAAAAAACTAAGGAGGTACCTCAGAGGAAAAGGATAGCATAGAATTATTTTGCTTTGTAGATGATTTTTGCAAAATAGTAGATGAAAAATGTGCAGACAAATTATTACCTAACAGCAAAG
>JARBCG010000131.1 GCA_028803175.1 Wolbachia sp. | reverse complement strand
TCCACGTAGTTTGCAGTACATACTTCCCTGATAATTTCTTTGCTACGCACTGTTGTTTGACCTGTAAGTATTCTATATCTGTACTTAGTACAGAACACTAAATGGTACTTTAAGTTAAACATACTGTGAGAGCTATGTTTGTAATCCATACTAAACCATACTAGGGTGTTAACCAACACACCTCACTACATAAAAACTTGCTTTTTCTAATTTCATGCTTAAAATAACCTATAAAGTTTTTAGTTATTTGTGGTATATTGTGCTATTTGTTTCTGCTGTTGTGGCAATTGTATTATTTGAGTATTTACTTGATTTGTTTCTTGATGCACTTCACGCATTTTTTCTTGCAAAAACTTCAAATGAAGTTTTAACTTTTTTTGTATCATTGGTAGTTCTTCTTGCTGTTTGTGTTGTATGCTACAAGGTACATCAAGTATGTTCCATTTTTACAGACAAAATTGCAAGTGGGTATAAGTCTTTTACAAATGAAAATAGTAGCGATAATATTTTTTCTGAAGTATACAATGGCCCAACAATAAGTCTAAAAGATAAGGCTCTTTTTATATTGTGCATAAAGGGTATCAGAACTTAGTATGATACTATCAAATAATAGCGCTGTAGGCGCAAGAATATGTCTTGTGCTCATAAATGCTATAGTGTTAATTCCGGTAGCGCTTCTTGAGTTGATAAGATACCAACTAATAAAGCTCTTCTCACCTTTTGGTTTAAATGTTAAGCAACTTAGCTTCTTATTCAATGTGAGTGACGTAGGAGTTGGTAGTCAGAGTGTTCATACAAGTAGTTTCGAATACAGTATTCGTCAATGTGCTCGAGAGTTGAAACAGAAATTTGGTGCTCAGCCAAATGTACTTAATAAAGAACTTGAAGATTACATAAATAATTCAGACGCACTTACAGCTGACAAAAAAATCAATTACAGATCTATCTTGATTTTAATGGTTCCAACAGAGCAACTTATAGAGAGTCAAGAACTGAGTTAATACTAGAACAAACTTCAAACTTAATTTTAACTGTAGCTAAGGGTCAAAGATTAGATGTAGATCTGTTAAAATGTATGTTGCTAATGCGCTAAAAGAAGGTAACGGCACATGTTTTCTTGGAGTGTTTAATCGTATTATTTATTCACTCAGTTGTTTAGAAGCAAAGAATAACTTTACAGTTGAAGTAAATTCTCAGGTATATGAGAGAATGACAGATATTACAGAAAAATTTCTTAAAATTATAATAATAAAAAATATAGTTTTCGTTCTATCTTCTGCTGAAGCGCAAGAAGGTTTTAAAGGACAATTTTGATAATTTTTATTCTGAGGGTGATATGGATCCTCAAGTAAAAAGCTATATTACTAAATTGATAGAAGAGACAAAGCAATCTATTTTCAATGAGTTATATGTGGATTATTACAATAAGTACGGACAAGATGTTGGAAGAGGACTTATAAAGTATAAATTAAAAGGATTAATTACAAGTGATGATGTAAAAGAAGCAATAAGTTCTGTAATAGATGGTACAGAAATTTCTGCAGAACCTTCTACTTGTATTGAAATTGAAAGAGTAAAAGCATTTTTTGAAATTATTCAAGGCTTTCTGCTGCTTGAGTGGTGGGTGATTAAGAATTCTTTTATAGTAATTTATGGTTTGAGAGTAGCTCAAGCCTGACACTTAAGAAGCGTGCCATCTATAATGCACACAACAGGGGTATGATCTGATGGGTTTTCTAATTTGCGTAATTTGTCGTCAATATAGCATGATCCTAATCTATCTACAGCTTGTGGTGATAGTAATATATGATCTATTCTCATCCCTCGGTTATTTCTCAATGAGTTACCTTGGTAATGCCACCAACTGAATTGCTGCCGATTTGGGTGAGACATTCTAAATGCATCTGTAAAACCAAGGTTAAGAATTGCTCTTAACTTCTCACGTTCTTTTATATGAAAGCATACTTGACCATTCATGACATTTGAATCAAAAACGTCAATTTCATCAGGTGCAACATTATAATCACCAGCTATAATAGTTAACTCTTCATTTTTTAATAAGTTACTCATCCTATCACGAAGATTATCAAAAAACTTGAGTTTATACTCGAATATGTGAGAGTCAGGGCTTTGACCATTTGGTACGTATACACTTCCGACTCTCACATTGTTATTATTGTACTTGACTACACATTCTATATAACGTGCTTCATGATGACTTTCTACAATATCAATCTTGAATTTTTCTAATATCGGATATTTCGATAAAATACAGACACCATTTCTTGCAACTTGCCCATAGATAGCGTATTCATATTTTAATTCTTCTATTTCTGCACAAGGAAACTGCTCTTCTGTACATTTTATTTCCTGTAGTAATACTATATCTATTTGATCATTAATTATGAAATCACGAAGTTGACCAATCCTTTTACGTATAGAATTTACGTTCCAAGTTGCAATCTTGAGCATTAACAACCCTTATTAATTGTATCAATTAAATTCTCTTGTGTAGGTAATCTGGATATTACAACTGCCTTCCATTTGATTGACTTTAAACTATCAGCAATGTTTTTACTCATAACATATGCAACTATATCCTTCATCATATTAGATAGCTCACTTTTTAAAACCAACGAGCAAAATACTCTTGCTGTCTGTGCGGAAAAAAAAACAATACCATTGATTTTTTTATCTAATAACAAATTTGTGCATCTATTAGTTAAGTTCCTTTTAATGATTGTTTTATAGAGTATAACTTCTTTTATATTAAAATTTTCGTCAGTCAGCCTTTTCTTTAAGTCGCATGATACTTCTTGTCCCCTTATGTATAGAAACTTAATTGTGTTTGAATAATGAACTTTTATGAACGTAATCAGACCATAAACATTACTATCCGCTGATATTATATTAGAAAAACCTAAATCTTTGGCAGTCTGCATGGTTGAACTACCAACAGTAATAATTGAAAGATCATCTACCTTACATACGTGGCTAAAGGCTTTTATACTATTTTTACTTGTGGATATGACAACGTCAAATTCATATGCAGATATGTCAGGATGTAGGTACTTTATTGTAAATATTGGTTCTATATATACTTTATACCCATGCTTTCTCAGCATATTTCTTGTATCTAACGAATCTAATAAAGGTCTCGTTAATAAAATAGACTTCATTTCAATCCACTAAAGCTCTTTCCATAGATGATACTGGATATGAATAAACTACTAAATAAAAACTTTATTTTTTATGCAGTGAGGTGGGTGAGTTAACACCCTCGCCTTAAGGCGAACACTTTAGTGTAATATACTTTGGTGTTGGACTACTTTAGTATGGATTACAAACATAGCTCTCACGGTACGTTTAATTTAAAGTACCATTTAGTGTTCTGTACTAAGTACAGATTAAGTACAGATACAGAATACTTACAGGTCAAATAACAGTGCGTAGCAGAGAAATTATCAGGGAAGTATGTGTTGCAAACTACGTGGATATCGTAGTCTCCCAGCATGGCGCTATCTAAGTTGGTACAGTATATTAAAGGAAAGAGTATTCACAAGTTATTCCAGGAATTTGAACACTTAAGAAAAAGATATTTTGGGCAGCACCTTTGGCAATAGGATACTTTTCTGTTACAGTTGGCAATGTGAATTCTATAGATATACAGGAGTATATCAAAGAACAAGGAAGTCCTCATAGCTATTCTAATGATTTTAACATCGAGTTTTTAAACTCATAATCTGCTTTACATGTGTTTTTTTTAACCACAAGCTTTAGCTGATTGTATTTGATAGGTTATACTAATTCTTATTACTAACCGAACAAATGAATATCCTATAAATGAATATTCTATAGAAGAGTTTAATTGTCACTTTTTCCAAAAATGAGTGATGCATTTGTGCCACCAAAACCAAATGAATTGGAAAGTGCATACTCAATCTTATGCTCTTGAGCTTTAAATGAAACAAAATTTAAATCACATCCTTCAGAAGGTTTATGTAAGTTCAAGGTTGGCGGAATAATCCCACTATTTAATGCAAGAATGCTAAATATTGCTTCAACGCTACCTGCAGCACCAAGCAAATGTCCTATAGAAGATTTTGTTGAGGAAACTGGTATTTCGTAAGCGTAGTCACCGAATAATTGCTTTATTGCTGTTACTTCAATTTTGTCACCAATTGGTGTTGAAGTTCCATGAGCATTTATATATCCTACTTGATCAGGCTCTATTTGTGCACTTTTAAAAGCTAGTTGCATTGCTCTGAATGCTCCTCTTCCTTCTGGATGTGGTGCGGTAATATGATGCGCATCCCCCGTCATCCCATATCCAATAAGTTCAGCATATATTTTTGCCCCTCTTTTTTTTGCGTGCCCATATTCTTCCATTACTAAAACACCTGCACCTTCACCCATAACGAATCCGTCACGTTCTTCATCCCATGGTCTTGAAGCTTCTTTCGGTCTATCATTAAATCTAGTTGACAGCGCCTTCATAGATGCAAAGCCTGCAATTCCAACTCGGCACAGTGCACTTTCTGCTCCGCCTGCAATCATTACGTCTGCTTCGCCAAGCTTAATAGCTCTTGCAGAGTTGATAATGGCGTGTGCGCCAGTTGCACATGCGGTAACTGCTGAATCATTTGGTCCAGTAAACTCATATTTAATTGAAATATGACCAGATACTAGATTTATTAGACTTGCAGGAACAAAAAACGGACTGACACGTCTTGGTCCTTTTTCCTGCATAATAATTACATTTTCTTGAATTGATGGCAAACCACCTATACCAGAGCCAATAACTACACCTATGCGTTTTCGATCAACATTTGGATTTTCTAAAATTAGTGAATCTTCTACAGCTTGTACCGCTGCTGCAATACCATAGTGAATAAAAAGACCCGTTCTTTTTAGATCCTTTTCAGCAATATAATCTACGGACTTAAAATAATTTTCAACACCATCTGATTTCAATGGCACTTGTCCAGCAACTTTGCAAGCAAGATCAGAAACATCAAATCTATCACCACTGATTGCTTTTATACCAGACTCACCAGCTATCAATCCAGCCCAAGTATTTTTAACATCAGCTGCCAGTGGAGTAATTAAACCAACACCAGTAACTACTACTCTCCTGCTCATTTAACACTAATTATTACTAGTCCTTTTATTAATAATATACTTAACTATATTATCCATAGTTTCCATTTTTTGTGCATCTTCATCTGGAATTTCTATTTCAAACTCTTCTTCTGCTGCCATAATTATTTCAACTGCATCCAAACTATCTGCACCATGATCCGATAATTTTGAAGAACTATCAAATTTCTCTACATCCTTACTGATGTGCTCTAATATAATCTTTTTTACCCTTTTCTCTATACCTTCTGCAGTATTGTCAGCACCCTTTGCTAATTCGCTACTCATTGTTTACCAAAATAATCTATTGTTTAATGTTATAAAAAAATTTTATATTTGCAATATGTTTTACAATTAATAGACTCTTGCTAATTCTCTGTTATTCAAGGAACAGGTACTGTGACCCAAGAAAACATAGGTTCTAGTGTCATGCTACTCGAATAAAAATAAAGTCAGATGTCGATAACTTAAAAATGTTAGGTGAAACAATTAAAAAACTATTTTTGGAAGAAATAGAAAAATTCTTGCCTAAAAATAACCAGAGTAACCTCATATCAGCAATGCGCTACATGTTACTTGCTCCTGCAAAATATGTACGTCCATTTTTGGTTATTGCTTCATCCAAAGTATTCAATATTGAAATTAAGAGAATATTACCGATTGCTGTAGCAATTGAGTGTATCCACTCCTACTCTCTCATTCATGACGATTTGCCATGTATCGATAACAGTGATACTCGAAGAGGTCAGCCAAGCTGTCACAAAAAATTTGATGAAACAACAGCAGTGCTAGCAGGTGATGCATTACTTACCCTCGCTTTTGAAATATTATCTTCACTAGATGAAGATAGCAGCAAACGCTGTGAGGTCATAAAAGTGCTTTCAAAGGCAATAGGATATCAAGGAATGGTAAAAGGACAGGTTTTAGATATCAATAGTGAGAATGTAGATTGTGATAAAATAAAAGAAATTCATTTGATGAAAACTGCTAATTTATTTGCAGTATCATGTAAGATATGTGCTATAATAAATGGTGCTACAGACGAACAACAAGAAGCATTATATAGCTATGGGGTAAATCTAGGGCTTATCTTTCAAGCTAAAGACGATGTAAAAGATTATGAACAAGATAAAGCAAGTAATTTAGTATCTGTGCTGAGCAAAAGTGGAGTAAGGGACTACATAGATGATCTCTTTGAACGAGCGTTAGAAAATTTGAGTGCACTTCCAGATAGTACTGATTATTTATATAACTTATTGGATCAAATAAAAAATGATTAAAAAGGCCATACTACAGGTATTTATTTTTATAATAATCGTCTTTGTTTTAACTGCTGCTTTTATTCTTATCGTTGCGAATATAAACAAAAATAAATTAGAAAAGAGTGAGAAACATTATGAGATAAACTCTGCACATGAAGGTCTGGTGCAAACAATAGCATATTATTTAGTCAAGCCGATACTTGAGTCAGCACTCGATCGTTATATTGAGAAACATGACTTAGTAGAATATTTAGAAGAAATAAGACAACAAAAAGAAAACACTTCAACAAATTTCTATGAGATCACAGAAGGTAATGGAAGTAGAGCTTTTTGTGGTCAGGAAGTCTTATTACAAATATATAAAATGTCTAATAATGATTTAACTACATCACTTCCGCTTGTTAATCAAGTTTCTGATGTGACTTTAGAGATAGGTAAAAATAAGCTAAAAGAGCTGAGCTTAGGAGTAATAGGAATGAAAGAAGGTGGAGAGCGTGTAGTTATGATTAACAATTCTACTGATAATGATAAAGCAAATCCCAGATCATACTACGTAAAACTTATTGAAATAAAAGAAAAATATCCTGATTCAATAAACAATCTTATGGTTTTTGATAATTTGACTAGTAAAGCTGGAAAGCAGGTAAAATGTGGTGATGAAATATCAGTTAAATATAGCGTAAGAGAATATAATGGTGAGCCTAGAGTAGAAAATAAAACAGTACAGTTCGCAGTTGGTGGTAAAGAAGTGCCACTTGCTATGGAGCTTGGAGTGATAGGAATGAGGGCTAGTAACAACAGAACTATTATTTCCCCACCGGACATTTTAACTATTACTGATGATATGTTAATCAAAGACATAGATTTTGATGAAGAGAATATTTCAATAATTGATTTGAGCTTAGAGTAGAACACTATGGTTGAATGTTTCACTATAGGTCAAAAAACTTAAAAGAAGCACCGTAATCATTGAAGTTATCTCGATTTACATCGGTTATCCAAGTTTGGCATTTAATGCTTAATATTTCCTCTATTAATAATTTTCTATACTGTTTATCCAAGTAAGACATTATGTCATCAAGTAATAAAACTGGAGCTTTGTTGTGATGTATGCATCTTGCCTTTACACTGGATAAAATAATAGAGAGTAGTAGTAACTTCTGTTCTCCAGTAGAACATAAAGTGATAGGTACAGCCCTTTTTTGGCAAAAAACCTGAAAATTATCGTTATGTACACCAAAATTCACTCTTCCTGTTAACAAATCTCTTTGTCTATCTTCTTTAAAACGTTTTTGACAATATTCTACAGTACCATTCGAATTTAACTGACGGCTAAGTTTTAAGTCTGCCTTTGGAAAAAAGCCAGTAGAGTGATTGTTAATTGTATCTTGCAGCATTTTTAAAACAGATGACCGCATATGCAAAATATTAACTGCATTACTAGCCATTATATTTTCAAGGCTAGAAAGCCAACTTTCATCCAAAACATTTGCTCTCAATAGTCTACTCCTCTCACGTTTAGCTTTTCTATACTGCACATAGGAACAAGTGTAGTCTTTTTCAAACATTGAAACTATACGATCCAGGAACTTCAACATATCGCTTGGAGAGTTAAGAAGTATGTAATCCATTTGTGGAATGAGCCATATCACATTGGATATTTTGTATAAAGATAAGTAATTTGACTGTGCTTTTCCATCAATTTGCACTAACTTCTTATTAAATTTTTTTGCAATTCCAATAGAGTGAAAATCTGGTCCATCAAAAAAACTATAGTGCACTGCCCAGTCTTCATTGCTGGATCTATTTTGCATCTCACTGACTTTTGCCTTCTTCAACCCATTGCTTTTGGCAAGCAGTGAAATTGCTTCAAGTATATTGGTTTTACCAATACCATTTTTTCCAACTATCACAATTGAGTTATCACCCGAATCTAATTCAAAGTTTGAATAACTACGAAAATTATGTAATTTTAACTTTTCTATATAACAATGAGTTGTCATTAGGACTATATATCGTTAAAAATCCTTCTCAATTCGCTTGCATGATCAAGTTTTATTATCTCAATGCCTTTAGTAGAATAAGTACCACTTTTTGGCATAATCGCTTTTTTAAATCCTAACTTTTGCGCCTCTTTGAGCCTTAAATCAGCATGTGAAATATTTCTAATTTCACCTGAAAGCGCAACTTCACCACAGATTACTGAAGAAGCAGGTAAAGGTAAATTGACTATGCTTGAAATGAGAGAAGCAGCAACTGCAAGGTCAGCTGAAGGTTCTTGTATTCTGAGTCCCCCAGCAATATTTAAATATACTTCTTTATCATGCAAAAATATCTTGCAACGAGCATTTAGCATGGCAATTATCATAGCCAATCGATTGATATCCCATCCAACCACTGCTCTTCTTGGATTTGCCATATTCGTTCCCGCTATTAATGTTTGAACTTCCATCAAAATTGGTCTTGAACCCTCAACTCCTGCAAACACTGCACTGCCAACTACTTCTCTGTCATTAGCACAATTTCCTGTGAGAAATAACGATGATGGATTATCAACAGGCACAAGCCCTGCCTCAGACATCTCAAAAACACCGATTTCATTTGCAGGCCCAAATCTATTTTTAATAGTGCGCAAGACACGGTATTGGTTACTGTTTTCACCTTCAAAATATAGCACCGTATCCACCATATGCTCTAAAGTTTTAGGCCCAGCTATTTGTCCATCTTTTGTTATGTGACCCACTATTAAAAGAGAAATATCATATTGCTTAGCAAGAACAGTTAATTCATGAGCACAAGTACGAACTTGTGTTACGGTGCCTGGTGCTGACGTAATTCTGCTGTCATACATAGTTTGTATAGAATCGATAATTAAAAATTTGATATTTCTATTATCCTTTATTGTTGAGACTACATCAGAAGAAGAAACCGTAGATAACAATTTTATTTTTGGTTCATTTATTTTTAAGCGTTTTGCTCTTAAACTCACCTGCTCTAAAGACTCTTCCCCGGACACATAAAGGCATTCAAAAGAAGAAAGTTGTGCAACATTTGATGCTATTCTGAGCAGAAGAGTAGATTTTCCAATTCCAGGCTCACCACCAATTAAAATGCTAGCGCCTTGTACTATGCCTCCACCAAAGACTCTATCAAGTTCTTCTATTCCAGTTAGAAAACGGTTAGGAGTGATAATTTCACTATCTGATAATGCTTTCATTAAAACTGACGTATATGTATTTTTCTTATCAGTTTTGACTGCTATCTCTTCAACAACTGTATCCCAACTGTCACATGCAGTGCACTTTCCTACCCATCTACTGGTGCTATGTCCACAGGCTTGACATACATATATTGTTTTCATCAGAACCAAAATTTTAAATATAGACTTAATTATTAATAATGACTACTAATTAAATAAAGCCTACCGCCTGTCTAGAAGGTGGTTAAATGTTTGTATACCTGAAAAATCACAGAATAGATGTCATTAGTTTAAGTGTAATTGTCCTAGTTCTTTTATTAAAGTACCTTCAAATGTTGTACTTGGCTGTGTTTCATCTATGTATTTAGAATCTACTTGTACTACTTTATCCTGCATGTCATAAGGAACTTTGTTATAGTTATGAATCATTATATCTATTTAAATCTGGGTAAATCACCAGATGAATGTCTTTTTGCGTATTGTGTTACGTTTGCAATGTAAGATAAATCTCCAGGAGTAATTTTTCCTAGCATATCTTTCAGAGATTGTACAGCTGTGTAACCGTTCTTACTAATATGATTCCTGACGTTTGTTATAGGATTTTCCTTTGAAATGATGATTGATTCTATTTTGAGACCACTTTCAACGCCAACTACGGATTAACCAACAAAGTAGACGTAGGAGATTCTAGGCTTTTTACCCTTTAAACAATATGAAATGATGGTAGATTGTGTACTAATAAATTAATTGATAATCTATGACGAGAATGTTAAATTTTAAACTTATTTTTTAAATAATCAAAAACTGTCTCAATAATAGATCGTTTTCTGAGTAAAAC
>JARBCG010000130.1 GCA_028803175.1 Wolbachia sp. | reverse complement strand
TAAAAAGCCCAGAACCTCCTCTGCCTGCTTTGTTGATTAATCCATAGTTGGCGTTAGTAGGTCCAATTGTTTGTATTTCTTTGTCTGTGCTAATTAACAAAGCAGCTGAATATTGCATTTCAAAGTGGCCAGATAAATTGTTATATGATAGTGTGAATGTTAGCGAGTTACCTGTTGGATCTTACAACATACATATTGGTTACATTCTTTAATTTACAGATAGTTTCTTAGGTTTTATGCTTTTTGTTGTTAATAATAATGACTCATTAAAAAAATTATTAATATCATCAATGTTATCTATGTTTTTTATGCTGATAGATTGATCAATTCTTTTTACTAGATTAGATAAAACTTTATTAGGTCCGATTTCAATGCATTTATTAATGCCATTGCTTGCCATGTATAAAACCATTTCTTTCCATCTTACCCTGTTTATTATTTGCTTAGCTAATAGGCTTTTTATGATTTTCGGATCACTTTCTTTCTTAGCTGTAACGTTTGATACGAAAGAAATCGTAGGACGAATTATCTCAATATCATCTAGAAATTCCAAAACTTTTTCATAAGCAGGTTTCATAAGAGATGAATGAAAAGGTCCACTAACTTGTAGTTTCACTATTCTTTTAATATTTAAATTCTTGAGTAAATTAGTTAATATTTTAAGAGCTTCTGTTGTTCCACTTATTACTATTTGCCCGCCGCCGTTATCGTTTGCAATTTCGCAAATTTCGTCAATCTGGATTGATTTTAATATATCTTCTATGCAACTCAACTCTGCTCCGAGTAATGCGATCATACCACCTTTACATTTCAAAGAAGCTTCATGCATTGCCTTGCCACGCACTTGTAGTAACTTTACTGTTGATTCAAGAGTCAAGGCTCCTGCAGCGCATAATGCTGTATATTCACCAACTGAATGTCCGCATACATACTTAATTCCGTAGTCGGAAAAAAGAGGCTTACCAAACACATGCTCCATAACACGTAAAGTTGCAATTGACACTGCCATTATAGCTGGTTGTGCATTTTCTGTTATAGTTAACTCTTCAATAGGACCATCAAAAATTAAACTAGATAACTTCTTATTTAATACGCTATCAGCCTCATCAAACACTTGTTTAGCAACAGGGAAATTGTTATATAAACTTTTTCCCATTCCTACAAATTGAGAGCCTTGACCTGGAAAAGCAAAAATCATAATTATTATTAATTTAATATATTTATTAGTTAAACATGTTATTTTATCTATTGTCAATGTTTGAATAAGACTTCATTTTAGGTGTGATCAGTATTTAAATTTTTTAGTTATACAAAGAGGATAGGTTTAGTATTTACTTACTTATTGTTCAAAATTTTTATATAATACTTCAAATGATTTAAAGAGATAATGAAGTGCAGGACGCAGTTTTAGTTTTACAAGATGGTAAATGCTTTTGGGGAAAATCAATAGGTAAAAGAGATAAATGTTTGGGGGAGGTGTGTTTTACTACTGGTATGACTGGTTATCAGCACACTATAACTGACCCTTCTTTTGCTGATCAAATTATAACATTTACTTTTCCTCATATTGGTAATATTGGGATAAATAACAAAGATAATGAAGGAGAGAAAATTTTTGCAAGTGGTGTAGTTGTGCGTGAGCTTTCATTTGAATCGCATCCTTCTTCATATATCAGTTTTAATGATTGGTTAGAGAAAAATAGTGTAGTTGGAATATCTGGAGTTGATACTAGAGCTTTAACTAGACACTTAAGAGAACGTGGATCTCAAAATGGAATGATATGCTTGTCAAGTGAGATACACATGTTGGGAGAATTAAAGGAATATAGATCTATAAATGGGATAGAGATAACTAACAAGGTTAGCTTGCATAGTAATTTTAACAATAACCCTAGTGCGAAGTATAAAGTTGTAATAGTTGATTTTGGTGTGAAAGCTAGTATAGTTTCACGCTTAATAGAACTTGATTGTACAATTGAATTAATAAAACCAGATAAAGGTTTTGCTCAAAAAATATTAAATATGAATCCGGACGGTGTAGTACTTTCAAATGGTCCTGGTGATCCAGAAGAAATAGGAAAGAGTGTGATCTCGGAGATAGATATGATTATAAAATCTGGAATACCAATTTTTGGTATATGTATGGGACATCAGTTACTTGCGATAACTTTGGGAGGAAAAACTGTCAAAATGTGCAATGGCCACCGAGGAAGTAACCATCCGGTTTATGAAATAAGTAGCGGAAAAGTGGAAATAACTAGTCAAAATCATGGATTTGTTGTTGATTTAACTTCTTTATCGAGTAATATTGAGGTTACTCATATTTCTCTTTTTGATGATAGTGTGGAAGGGATAATGATAAAAGGTCGTCCAGTTTTTTCTGTGCAATATCATCCAGAAGGAGCTCCCGGTACACATGATTCACATTATCTGTTTAGACGTTTTATTGATAATATTACATTATATAAAACAAAATTCGCATAATTTTTATAGAGTGAGTTTTGGAAAATAATTGCTTGATTTTTTAATTTTAGGTATTTAGTATTAAACATAATAAATGATTGAGTTAATGTGCTGGCTAGATCACGTTCTCTTGACAGTTTTTGTGGAGGAGTGACCGAGTGGTTAAAGGTAACAGACTGTAAATCTGTCCGCGTGAGCGTACGTAGGTTCGAATCCTACCTCCTCCATTGT
>JARBCG010000026.1 GCA_028803175.1 Wolbachia sp. | reverse complement strand
GTCATAGATTACCAATTAATTTATTAGTACACAATCTACCATCGTTTCATATTGTTTAAAGGGTAAAAAGACAAGAATCTCCTCTGTATGCTTTGTTAGTTAATCCATAGTTGGCGTTTATAACAAAAATAAAATTAAAAATAAAGCTCAACAAAGGCAAAATTATAAGTCTTCTCACCATCTATGCTATAACTTTCAAATATCTTGTTCACGAGCCAGTAATAGATATGATAGAAAAAATTATAAATAAAATAAAAAACCTCTTTTAAAATGAAAAAATAAAAATAAGTTAATATACATGCTACTCGAATTATACCTACGGTTAATATCTTGCATTGATCTTATCTCTTTACTAAACTATCTTTGCTAATTTTGCATATAGTCCATCTTTCTTTATTAGAGCGTCATGATTTCCTATTTCTTCTATCTTTCCATGGTTGATGACTATAATTTTGTCGGTTTTAAGTGCTGTAGATAATCTATGTGTAATGATAATTGTTGTTCTATTTTGCATTAATTTGCTCAATGCTTTTTGAACAAAGTTTTCACTTTCATAATCAAGAGCAGAGGTTGCTTCATCAAGTATTAAAATTTGAGGATCTTTAAGTATAGCTCTTGCTATAATAACACGCTGTTTTTGCCCTTCAGATAGCTTTAATCCTCTTTTTCCTACAAATGTATAAAACTTGTCAGGCAACTTATCGATAAATTCCATAGCATAGGCACTTTCAGCTGCTCGCTTTACTTCTTCATGCCCAGCATACGGTTTTCCATACAGTATATTTTCCATTATTGAGCATGAAAATATCATGTGATCTTGTGGCACAAAACCAAATAATGATCTAAGGTTATTGAGTGCAACTGATTTAATGTTATGTCCATCAATGGAAATGCTACCTTTATCTGGATCATGGAACCTGAGTAAAAGTTTTAAAATAGTACTTTTACCACTACCAGATGGTCCAACAATTGATACTGATTGACCTATATCAATAGAGAACGATAAATTATTTAAAGCTGGTTTATCAGGCTGCGATTTATAGAAAAACGTCACGCCATTAAACACAATACCTTTTTGAATATTATAAATTTTTATAGGATTATTTGAGTCAGCTATAGTGCTTTGCACGTTTTTAAACTCAAGTAAACGTTCTACTATTCCAAGTCCTCGCTGTAAATCACTGATATTATCACTTAAATTGTTTACAGCTCCTGCAGCAAGTGCTGAATAAAATACGAATGACGATAATGCTCCTATAGTTACATTACCACTTAAGACTTCTTTAATACCAAAAAAGAGTAAAATAACTAATGAACATATTACACATGAAATGATCATTGTTACCAAAATAGCACGCAAAAATGCTAATTTTATATGTGATTTCGATACTGAGTTTAAATATTCTTTAAAGCGAATCTTTTCAATTTCTTCTAGCACAAATGATTTTATAGTAACTATAGATCTAAAATTTTCCTCGCTAAACGATGCAAGTTCATTTAATTTATCTCGAGCAAAGCGAGCATAAGTACGTACTTTATTCCCAAGTGAGGACATAATAATTAATAATATAGGTATTGTTACAGCTGCATACGCAGTTAGCTGTATGTTGGTATATAATAACATAGAAATGCTACCAACTAGTATTATAAAATTTCGTAATATTGTTAGCAAACTACTACTTATTATTGACTGTAACACAGATGTGTCAGTAATTAGTGCTGAAATAACATCTTGTATACCTACGTCTTCAAAAAAACTTGGTTGTAAATCGACAATATTGCTATATAGATCATATCTGATCTTAGCTATGACTCTCTCGCTGCCAATTCCAATAAAATACAGTCTAATAAATGAGGCCAGAGAAATTGTTAAAATTATCAATATTAATACTGATAGCTCAGTTGTAATGGAATGACCTCCATTTAGAATACCAGAATCAATTATATCACTTAAGCTCTTGCCAAAAAAAAGGATTGTTAAAGCTGAAAATAAAACTGCAATGAAAGCTATAATGAAGTAAGATAAGTTAGGTTTGATATAGTAAAATAGCTGTATGACACTGGATTTCATTATTCCTTTATTTAAGGTTTTTATACACTAATATATAGATTATAGGTTAAAAACGCCAACTATTGATTAACCAACAAAGCAGACAAAGGAGATTCTGGGCTTTTTGCCCTTTAAACAATATGAAACTGTGGTAAATTGTGTACTAATAAATTAATTGGTGATCTATGACGAGAATATTAAATTT
>JARBCG010000025.1 GCA_028803175.1 Wolbachia sp. | reverse complement strand
CTCTGTGGTACCTCCTTAGTTTTTTTTATAATATTGGAGTTTACCCTATTTCCATGGCTTTTTTGCTTTCTTCTAATCCATAGTTGGTGTTTTAAGGATTATTACCAATATATAATACCATGTTAAACACCCTATTTAATCTAATATATTAATTATATTATATAAAATATTAATACTTTATGAATTGCATGCTTATCAATAAGAATATTATAGTTCTTTTTTAACTGTTCTTTATCTTATATGCCAAATAGAGAAGAATTTAGTTTAGCGAATGATAATAAAGTCATGCTTTATTTACAATTACTACGTAATGAAGCTCATCGTTTTTCAATAACTTCACACAAAAAAAACCGTGATAAACAGTTTTCAACTCCGCAACTGAGTAAAACACCTGGTATTGACAATAAGAGAAAATAGCGTTAGTGCCTTATTCTAGCTCTATTGAAAATTTAAGTAAAGCTTCAATAGCTGAGATTCAAAATATATCTAGAATTAGTAAGGGATTAGCAGAAATTATTTTTAAACACGTGAGCTATAAAGAGTAAAAAAATAAACTTCAAAATGACTCTATTAACTAACTTCTCGATCTTTTAATTTAAATACTTTGGAAGTAGCATTGCTCATCATACTCTTTATATTACTTATATTGTTATATATAGCATTCTTTCTCTCAGTGACTTCATCCTTAACTACACTTTGAAATGCATGCTCTAGGGCTTTATCTGTCCTGATATCTAGATTATTTTGCTTTTCCTCTCTAAAATTTTCAACAGCATTATATATACTGGTACTACAGGGAATACTAATACTAATGCTAATATGAAAAACATAAACATTACTGGAAGAGGAACAGGTGCAAAAATGGCAGTAAGTAATAATAATGTACCAATAATACTTGTGCTTGCTCAGATAAATTGTTCAGTTTTATACTTGCTTTTATGATTCTTAACTTTTTGAATAATGTTTACGTAAATTCTTTTATCGTCACAAAGTTCTTGTGTTTTTTAGGATGAGATATTACATAACGTTTTTCAAGTTTATTATCAACACTCACATGCAGTGCTGCTTTATACCAGGTACTAAGGACGTCTTTGGAAGCTTTTTTCCACATTACATCCATTATTGCTGCTTTCGTGTTATTGTCAGAAAAAGGCTGATTTATTAATGCAGCAGAAGGATAAGTAAAAATGCAACCAGTGCAATTCCTATAAGGTACTTCTATCTTTAAAACTGTTTGCATGTTATCATAATCATTCTCTTCTAATATCTTGTTAAACTCGTCAAGATTACTATAGTGTATTGCTTGCAACAACTTAATATACAACTCTTTTAGAGTGAGCTTTAATTTATTAAACTAAGCATATTTTTCTCCTATACTTCACAACAAATAAAGTTTAATTATTATATATTTTTGTAAAAAATCAACTATATTGTAATTCAAGTTACAGCAAAGCATTAATTTACAATAAAGATTATGAAAAAATTGATAAAGTATTTACTTTAAAAAAACTTATTTTACATTGATTCATCAGCGCTGTCCGATGATATTTTGTGATATGGCAGTTTACAAAATCATCTTCTATATAAACTAGAGAATCACATTGTTTTATATGTGATGCTATCCATTCCGCGTAGTCTTGATGATCAGTTACAATTAGTATGTCTCCTGTTTATCAGCATTTTTTTTGCTAGTAAATTTAAAAACTCTATGTTAGTTAGATGCCTTTTGTTATGGATTCGCTTTTGCCACGGATCTGGGAATAAAATGAAAAATCTTTCAATACTGTTATCAGGAAAATTTGCAATCAATTCTCTTGCATCTTCTACCCATATCAAGATATTTTTTATATCGTACTTTTCTATCTTTGCCAGCAAATCAGAAGCACCTTTTAAGTAAGGTTCACACCCTACAAATAACACATCAGTCTCATTTAGTGCCTGGTGAATTATATTTTCACCTCTACCAAAACATATTTCTACCCATATTCTTTTTTATGAACTTATAATTTTTTCTATAGATTCTTTACTATTTTGAATGGAACATTTTTCCATTATTTCATTGATATTTGGTTTTAAATTTGATATTCTGGGAAACGATCTGATCCATTCTTCATTTTGAGTAACACAACCTTGACACATGTACAACTTTCTTAGTATCTTTATTAATAGTTTCATAACTTAAATAGTTTTTTAGTAGTACTTTATAAATGAACGAAAAACCACTTGTCACTAGTTGTTAATATTATATAATATGGAGTTTTAGTAAATATTAAATTGAAGGTCCGACACATGAATAATGATTCTCCAGCTGTAAATTCACTTGTTACTGTTAAAAAATTATCATCTAATAGGTTTATAGAAGAGGTATTTGAGGACCAATTAGGAGGTAGCGATAACGTCTTATTTGAAGACTCTTTTGTTAACAAGATTAAAGAAGGAGATGTAGTAGATGGTTTAATTACAAGAGTAAATCTTAATGATATTGTAGTTGATGTTGGCTTAAAGTCTGATGGGAGAATCCTTATAAAGGAACTTGGCTGTAATGATGAAATTGTTGTTGGCTCTAAAATCAGAGTTTATGTTGAGAGGATTGAAGGTTATCACGGTAATGTTGTTCTTAGTCGCGAAAAGGCAATTAAAGATGAGCGGTGGAGTAAATTAGAAGAAAATGCAGTTACAAAAGCTGAAATTAGCGGAGTCATAAAGCGCTCAATAAAGTGTGGTTTTATTGTTGATCTTGGTGACGGAATAAGTGCATTTTTACCACTCAGTCATGTAGATCTAAAACAAGTGAAGGATGCTAGGCATCTTATTGACACCGAACAAAAATTTGTTGTGCTCAAAATGGATAAAAAGCAAGGCAATATTGTAGTATCAAGAAAATTAGTATTAGAAAAATCATATGCAGGTGAGAAAACTAAGTTTTTGGAGTCTTTAAACGAAGGTGATATAATAGAAGGAAAAATAAAAAGCATCACTCATTATGGTGTATTTGTTGGTATTCATGAATCAGATGTTGTTGGAGTAATAGATGGTTTACTACATATTACAGATATCTCTTGGAGTAGAGTGAGTCATCCATCTACAGTTTTCACTTGTGGTCAGAATATTAAAGTTAAAATCATAAAAATAGACAAGGAAAATGCAAAAGTTTCCTTGGGTGTAAAGCAATTGGATAATAATCCTTGGCAGGATGTAGAGTCAAAATATCAAATTGATAGTGTACATAATGGTCATATAACAAGTATAGAAGATTATGGAGTGTTTGTTGAGCTCAGACCTGGAATTGAAGGTTTAGTGCATTCATCAGAAATAACTTGGATTAAAAGTAACTTGCCTGTAAATAGCCTTGTAACGAGAGGACAGGAAGTGCGTGTGAAAATCCTTAGTATTGATCTTACTAAGAATAGAATGAGTCTGAGTATGAAAAGGTGTATAGATAATCCTTGGCAAGTATTGATTAATAAATATCCTCCTGGTTCTATTGTTTCTTGTGAGGTTAAGAGCAACACTGGTTCATATATAACTGTTGTGTTTACTGATTCTGAAATAGATGAAAATGCAGAAGGGGTAATATACGCAAAAGATCTAAGTTGGTCTAAAAATAATATGGATGAAATAAAAAAGTATAATGTAGGTGACAAAATGGAAGCAAAAATTATAAGAGCCAATATAAATCGAGCAAGAATTTATCTTGGTATAAAACAAATAGAGCATGATCCTCTTGAAGAATTAATAAAAAAGGTTAAAGTAGGTAATAAAATACAAGTTACTGTAAGTAAACGAGAGGACAGTGGATTAATTGTTGAAGCTGAAGATGATGTAACTATTTTAATAGGGCAAGAGTATTTACCAGAAAATAAAAAGTTTTCTATCTCAGAAAAAATGGAAGTTGATGTGGTAGATATTGGAGAATATAACATAGTATTGTCTGCCAAATAGCGGGATTATTCATGTTACTTATTTTAGTTTTACATAAATGACAACAAAGTCTGATATAATAAAGAAGGTAGTAAAAAAACATCCTTCTTTAGGTAAGGTAGTTATTACTGCTATAATTAATAAGTTTTTTAAAGTGCTTTCAGATGCATTAAAAAATCATAATAGGGTTGAATTTAGAGAGTTTGCATCCTTTTCAGTAAGAAGTTATAATTTAACAAAAGTAAGTGGCTCTATGTTGGATAAATTACAAGAAAAACAATATTTAAAAGTATACTTTCGTAGTAGTGGAAATTTGTCTAGCTTAATAAATGAATAGGTTACTAAGTAATTTGAAGGTACAGCAAACGGTGTTATCCCAGTGTCAAGCACTGAGATCTAGGCATAAATGGCGTAAATGTGGTTGATGTCTTACATTTGTTCTGTTATCTTATGGGAGGAAGTTTGTGCAGTTATGTAGCAGATACTAGTATATATAGTTCAGAAGACTTCACTTTTAGTAATATATGCAAATATTAGGGATAGTTATACGTAATAACAAATATACGATAGCTTGCGAGAGTGAAAAGAAAGGTCGTGTATTACATTTAGTTAATAATTTTGATAAGCGGGTAAGTTCTATATCTCAAAAAATTGGTGGTAATGGTTCAGACGCATTAAATTTCTTGCTTGCAGCCATCACTCTCGAAGGGCTGCAAAGATATAAAAATGGAAAAAAGATAGAATATACTGAAGTATTGAATAGAATAAATAAAATTATAGCCAACCTTGAATAGACGAAGGGTTAGCTTCGATAAAACACACAATTAAATACGTTACTTTTTCATCTAAGCTAGAAGGAAAGTCTTTTTTATGGGTTATGTAGCAATATAATTCATAATCATCAAGATCAACTATTTTTTCATATTCTACTAGCTCATGCAGAGAGAGTTTATCAAGATACTTCAATGCAAAATGTCCTAAAAGTACACCAGTCTCCTTGCAACCTCTATGCCAACTTCTATACATCAATTTTCTTCTAAGTAGTGAGGTATCTGTCATTACGTATTAAAATTTTTTTAATTTTAAGGTCAAATTAAACACTTGTCAAGTAAGATATGCTTTAATATACTCAATGCTTAGTTAAGATCTAAATATACAGGGAGAGTAGTGGAGTTCATTTCTAACTTGGTGAATCAATTTAGCAATACAGCATATTATTTTTTGTCATTTTCCTTAATAGTTTCTGTTATAGTTTTTGTACATGAATATGGACATTATATTACTGCCAAAGCATGCAAAGTTAAAGTTGAATCTTTTTCTATAGGCTTTGGTCCTGAAATTTTTGGTTTTAATGATAAATCTGGTACTAGGTGGAAGTTAAGTATTATTACGCTAGGTGGTTATGTTAAAATGCTAGGTGATACAAATGAAGCAAGTCTTCCTTCTAAGCAGCAAGAATTAACTGACGAAGAAAAACTGTATTCATTTCATACAAAATCACGATATAAAAAAGCAGCGGTGGTTTTTGCAGGGCCTTTTGCAAACATAATATTTTCTGTTGTGGCTTTAACAATATTTTTTGGTGTAGAAGGTTATTATCGCACTCCACCGGTTATTGGAAATGTGGTTAAAGATAGTGCAGCTGAACAAGCTGGCTTATTGCCAGGTGATGCCATTGTACGCATTAATGAGCATAAAATAAAACATTTTGAAGATATTTCACGTATGATCATATCAAATCCTAAGGCAAAAATGGAAATTGAGTATGAAAGGAATAACGAGGAGCGTAGAACTAGCTTGACTCCTTTAACAATTGAAGATAAAGACGTTTTTGGCAATGTAATTCAAAGAGAAAGCATAGGGATTAGTTCAATTAATATTGTAGGGTTGAAACGATCATCTTTTCTTGGTTCTGTAAGTTTATCAGTAAATGAAACTTACCATACTATGTGCTTAACAGTAAAATCTATTATTCAAATAGTAGTTGGAAAAAGAAGTGCAAATGAAATTGGTGGGCCAATTAAGATAGCAAAGTATTCAGGCCAATCAGCTAAGAAAGGATTTACTATGGTTTTGTATTTCATGGCAATTATTTCAGCTAACTTAGCTGCTATTAATTTGCTGCCAATTCCGTTGCTAGATGGTGGGCATTTGTTTCATTACATTATAGAAGCAATTATACGTAGAGATTTAAGTTTAAAATATCAAAAATATGCAGCTACCTTTGGGGCTTCTGTATTATTTTTACTCATGGCAGTTGCAATCTCGAATGATATAAGGGGTCTTTTTTAAATATGATATGAAAGAGCTATTTTATATATTAGTAGTAGTTCTTATTTCTTTCCCTACCTTACTGGTTGCTTTAGAAAATGAGGAAGATTCAACAATAAAGTTACCATCGGAAATTGAGTTTCAAAATAAGTCTAATGAAAGGAAAGTACAGATAAAGGATATCAAATATATTGGTAATGAACGGATAAGCAATCAGACGATAAGTTTTTACATAAAATTAGAACCTAGTGATTACATAGATGATGATGATGTAGATTTAGTTATAAAAAATTTATATAAAACAAAACTATTTGCTAGTGTTAACGCTTATATAGATGAAGAAAAAAATTTAGTAGTAAAAATCCAAGAAAATCCACTGATTAATAGGGTAATATTGCAAGGTAATAAGTTATTTAACAATAAAGAGCTGTTAACTAATGTAATCCAATCTAAGCCACTCAATATTTTTACTGAAACAAAATTGCAAAGTGATTTAATGAATTTAGTTACTACTTATAGAAATAATGGCAAGGTTGGTGCTAAAGTTGAGTATGAACTTACCACGCTTGATAGTAATAGAGTGAATCTAATTTTTAAGATAAGAGAGGGTAGGACTTCTAAGATTAAAAGTATAAGATTTATAGGCAATAAAAACTTTTCTGAAAATGAACTAGAGCAAGCTGTTAGAATACATAGTAATAACATATTCGGTAAATTAATTAAGGCTATTTTTAAATGGACGGATCACTACTCACCTCAGTATTTATTGATTAACACGGAATTACTTGACCGTTTTTACTCATCCAAGGGATATATCAATAACAGTATCCAGCCGATTGTTGAAATTGATGACAACTATCAAATACATATAACCTTTTTAATTGATGAAGGGAAACAATTCTTATTTAGGAGCAATAAAGTTGATATTGAAACTGAAATTCAAGACTTAACTCTTAGAGAAGAAATATCGAAATTTATAACAAAAGAAGACAATCAAATATTTGATAGGACTAGGATTAATAATACAGTAGAAAAAATAAACAAACACCTAAATGAAAAAGGGTATGTATTTGCGAAAGTTAATCCAGAATATGTACAACATGACAATATTGTAGAGATCACTTATAAGGTATTGCCTGGTAAAAAATTTTATATAAATCAGATTACAATCGATGGTAATGACCGTACTTTAGATCAAGTGATCAGAAGTAAGCTAAGCATAGCAGAAGGTGATGTATACAATATATCTGAGATTCAAAAATCACGTAAAAAGCTAGTTGGTAGCGATTTCTTTGAAACAGTAAAAATAAATAGTTATGCAGTTAATGATAATGCAGTTAACCTTGATTTAAGTGTAAAAGAAAAAAGAACTGGCTCATTATCTTTAGCCGGGGGAATGTCTTTTCCTGGTGGGGCATTTTTTAAGACTGATGTAAAAGAAAATAATTTATTTGGTACTGGAAAAGAGCTCTCTTTTACCCTTGAGAAAAATCATCATTCATTTTCAACTGACATAGATATTGTTGAAAATAATTTCAATGATTCTGATACATCGTTAGGTGCTGGTGTATTTTATAATACACAAAACAGGCCACATAGCAGTTTTAGCAGTTGTGATATGGGATTTTCGACGAAATTATCATATAAATTTATAGAAAATCTAACTAATTCCATTCGCTACTCTTATAAATACAACTATATACATGTAAATAAAGAAGGTAAAAAAAACAAAAAGAATAAAGGAAACAAAGAAGGTGAAAAGAATGAGAAGGATATGAGAGGTGAAAAAGATAAAGATGAGTCAGTATTTGAGATAGTTAAGGAAGGTACACATAGAATTTCATCAGTTGGCTATACATTAGCATATAATAAACTGGATAATCTGTATGCTCCAAGAGAAGGATATTTATTGCGCTTCAGTCAAGATATCTCGGGGTTCGGAGGAAATGTAAATTTCATTAAATCTGAGTTCTTATCTTTTTATGCACATCCTATACTAAGTAAATTTGATGATGATACAATACTGCACTTTAAAATGGCAGCAGGTTACATTTTTTCATATACTGACAAAGAACTAAATATTAGTCAGCACTTTTTTAAAGGTGGTAATGAAATTAGAGGTTTTGATCTTTCTGGTATTGGTCCAAGAGAAAAAAGTAAGGACCAAGGTAAACCAGGGAATTCATTAGGAGGTAAGTTTTATTTTAATGCAACACAGCAGATAGATTTTCCATTGCCAAAATTATATGATCACGCTGGTATCAAAGGTTCATTATTTATTGACTATGCAACACTTTTTGGCTTAGACTACAAAGGTGATAAGTACTATGGTAAGTACGATGATAGTGATCTCATAAGAGTGTCGCCAGGTTTTGGTTTTTCAATGCCTTCTCCTTTTGGAGGTAGGTTAAGGTTAGACTTTGGCTTTCCATTAGTGAAAGAACCTCATGACATAACACCATCAAGTATTAGGTTTTCTATTGAAGCAGGGGTTTAGATGAAATATTTACATTTGTTTTTTATAGTTATTTGCTTTCTTTTCTCATCGTTTGCGGTATATATGGCGTATAATTATTCAAAGGGGTATTGTCCATCAGGTAGTTGCGTTCGTGGTGCAAATATAACTGGAGTTGTTGATAGTGATAAAGTTATTAACGAGTCTCTTGCTCTGCAAAATGTTCAACAACAAGTAAAAGAGCAGAATTCTAAATTACAGCAAGAATTTGAAAAAGAATTAGAAAGATTTCAACCTCCAAGGAATGAGTTTGATCTTTTATCAGAAGAAGCTAAACAGGAAAAGACCGAGCAATTTAACAAGTATGCTATAAAGGCTAGAGACGATTACACTAAAAGAATGTCAGCCTTGGAAGAAAGTTACAGAGATGCAGTGGATAGTATTTTTAGTAAGATAAAGAAATTAACCAAGCAAATAGCAGAAGATAGTAAAGTAGGTTTGGTGTTATTTATTTCAAAGAAAAACCAAGTTTTATACTCGATGGATGGGATAGATTTATCAGATGTGGTGTTGAAAAGTATAAATAAAGAAATACCAGAATTTGCTTTGAAAGCTGTAAGATAGGCCTGCTTTTTTTTAAGATATTATGCAGTTTAACATTAGTAAAATCATGAAAATGTTACCGCATTCTTATCCGTTTCTTTTGGTAGATAAGGTAATTGAATGTGATCCCAGTGTAAGTGTCAAAGCAATTAAAAATGTAACATTTAATGAGCCGTTTTTTATTGGTCACTTTCCTGGTCATCCGATAATGCCAGGAGTCTTGATAATTGAATCCCTTGCTCAAGCAGCTGCGATATGTGTTCTGAGCAAAGAAAATCAAGATACAATGAAGGATACAATTGTTTATTTTATGTCTATAGAAAGTGCAAAATTCAGAAAGCCAGTTATTCCAGGTGATACGCTCGTTCTTCAAGCTAATGTTAAAAATGCACGTTTAACAGCATGTAAGTTCGAATGCATTGCATATGTTGGTGAAGAAAAAGTTGCAGAAGCAACAATTTTAGCTATGTTAAAAAATACAAAAATTTAATAATTTTTATATTATCTGTAAAAAAGATAACAAATGCATTTGTGGCATACAATCTCTCTTTTTACGTTATTAATAATACTAACAAATTGTGGCTTACAAAAGCCCGCACCTGTGTTGCTAAAGGGTGAAGAATTTTATGGTAGAAGAGATCTGGAAGACACACAAGAGTATAATTTAATTAGAGAAAACGTTGATCATTCAATGAAAGAAGAAAATAAAAAAATTACTATAAACAAAATATATAGAGATAATTACAATGTGAAAAATGTAGAAATTGATAAGATAAACCATAGCAAATTTATAATGCCAATAGAAGGCGCGGTTATAACAAAATTTAATTCTAATTCCACTGATGAAGTATGTAAAGATGGTATAAAAATTGCTTCTTATAATGGAACAAAAGTAATAGCTTCTGCATCCGGCAAAGTAATATATATAGGTAAAGGACTTAGATGGTACGGAAATTTAGTTATAGTGGAGCATAAAGATAATTATATAACTGTGTACTCCTACTTAAAAAATATACATGTTAAAATTGGTGATAAAGTAAAACAAGGTCAGGTGATTGGGTCTGCGGGGAAATCAAGCACAGAGGATAAAAATCCTCAGATATGATTTACCATGAGACATAGTGGTCAAGCAGTTGATCCATTACTGCATATGAACTAAACTCATTTGAAACTATTTTAAGTAAGTATAAGGTATTGTCTCTATAAACGCCAACTATGGATTAGAAGAAAACAAAAAAGCCTGGGAAATAGGTAAACTCCAATATTGTAAAAAAAACTAAGGAGGTACCCAAGAGGGAAAGAATAGCATAGAATTATTTTGCTTTGTAGATGATTTTTGCAAAATAGTAGATGAAAAATGTGCAGACAAATT
>JARBCG010000129.1 GCA_028803175.1 Wolbachia sp. | reverse complement strand
TGATCCATACAGAGATTTTAGGTAAAATAGATAAAAAGCTTTAAAATTTTCGCATCTGGATTGTTGATAAAACAGTATTATAGTAATTGCTTCAAAATGAGTAATTTTCGGTATCTCGGTAGGTTTCTTGCCGTTAGGTAGTAATTTGCCTGCATATTTTTCATCAGTTTTATTCACAATACTGTAGTTTACCCTATTTCCCCGGCTTTTTTGTTTTTTTCTAATCCAGTGTTTGCTTTGCTCTATCTGCTATTGTTGGTATTCCTAATGAACGTTTTTCAGTTTTTCCAGGTTTTGGAATCCAAATGCGCCTTGATGGCTTTGCCTCTTCTCTTATACCTGAAGAATTTACTAATAGCAATCTTTCCTTTTTATTAAGATTGGACTTTCCATTAATATCTGCAGTCTTTTTCCCTCTGTTATCCTGAGTTATCCTTCTAATAGCGAGCATTCTCGCACTTGTTGATTTGAGTAATAATCTCTGAGGATTATGCATCTTTCGAAATCATTACACCTTAACTTTTTGTTGGTCCATAACATATATACTACCACTCACAGCTTTACCATCTAAATTACAGTGTCTACGTATGTATATCATAAGCATTACCTTAGGCATTAACTTCTTAGACAATCCATCCACATAGAAGCATTCAGTTGGCCACTTTTAAATAAAGAATAATAAGAGCCTCTATGCGGTTACTCTGTTCCATGAAATCGTTTCACGTTAGACTTATGTCCTTACTATTTGCCGGAAGATTGAAAATATCTTAATTAAAAGCTCTCACTCTAATTATTTATTTCTTCATACCTTTTGGTTTATGCATATCAACCTTATTTCGCATATCGAAACTAACGACAATTCAGACATAAGTTCCTTTTGTAACCATATCTAACTTTTCTTAGGGGAATTTATTACAAAGTTTAATATTACCCCTGTCTAATCCATGCTTACACCACAGAAAATCGCCACTTTTCTAAAGTGCGGATTATGATTTTAACCAGATGTTAGGGAAGATGGAATTTAACCATCACGATTTCACGACTGTCAGATCGCACAAGGGCAAGTTCGTTTCGTATCGTAAGATCCACAACACTATTTTTTTTGTGAATTCATCCATACTAAATTAAGAGGCTTACAGTAATTTTGAATAAAAATCAACAAGAAGCGAGATATTCCCTACTTCCAGGTTTTGTTATAGGTAACTGCTTCAATTCATCTGGAAGTTCTTCTTCAGTATAATTTCTAATATTAAGTTCAATCAAAGGTATAACAGGAAAAGGTAAATTTGTTTCACTGCTTCTTTTGATTAGGGAAACTTCAGCAACAACCAGGCCGCCTTTTTTTTCTACACATTTTACTGCTTCAAGAGAGGACTTTCCTGTAGTTATTACATCCTCAATAAGTAAGATTCTATTACCTTTTTTAATTTCAAATCCTCGACGTAATTCAAATTGACCATTAATGCGCTCACAAAATATAGTGCGCATACCAAGCTGCCTACCAATTTCATAACCAACTATTATTCCACCAATTGCAGGAGATAGTATTAAATCTATTGAATTCAGTATATCACCCAATTCCTTTTTCATCTTGTCTGCCAATAATGCACAGATTTTCATGGCTCTTGTTGGATCTTCAAAGATCTTAGCACACTGTATGTATGTATCGCTATGTAACCCGGACGACAACACAAAATGCCCTTGCAGAATTGCTTCACCTTCTTTGAATTCTTTTATTACTCTGTTATTTTCATTTAATATCATTTTATTACGCTCTAAGTTTCATTATTACACTCTTTATTAATCACCTGAGTTATGCAAACATCAGACCAAACGTTTATTGCAGTTTCAAACATATCAATGATTGTATAAATAGGTAAAATAAGGCCCATAATATGTAGAGGAATATTCATCGACACAAGATAGTTAGTTGTCATAAAATAACACCCCATTGGCACTCCAGCATTTCCGATTGCTGCTCCTGTGGCTAAAAAAATCCATATGAACATTTCGCTTAAGGGAAATGTGTATCCATTCATCTCTGCAACAAATATAACAGTAATCAGTATAAATGCAGCGCATGCATTCATGTTGATTGTTGTGCATATTGGCAGAATAAAAGATGATAATTTCCTCGGCACATTTAATTTATTCTGAACACAGTCTATTGTTGTTGGCAACGTTGCACTGGATGATTTAGAAAAAAACGCAAGTGTTAATGCTGGGATAACCCCTTTAAACGTTTGAATTGGTGATACGCTTTTATACCACATAAGTAGCGGTAAAACTATAAATGCTTGTACAAAATTTGCAGACATTATGCAAATAAAATACCACAAAAGACTGTAAAATTCGTTACCACCTTTCAATTCGTGCAAAAAACATGTAATGAATGCCCGCACAGCAATTGGAATGAATTTTAGTAATCCCTGAGCAATCTTAAGTAGTGCATCAAAAAGTGCAGAAAACACTTGATGCAATATATTTTGTTTTTCTTTGGAGAGTGAGATAATAGCCCCCCCAATTAAGAAGGCTATTGATATACTACCAATAATATTGTTCTCAAGAAAAACTTGCACAAAGTTCGAAGGAATAAGTGACTTTAAATATGAAAGGTAGCTGTGATTATTGCCGTTCACACTTTCTATTGTGCTGCTTATAAAATTTTTCCTTGCTGGATCTATTAATAAATAGAAAAATAATGAAACAAATGCAGCTATCATTGTTGTGAGCAGTGTATAAAACAGTGTTTTTTTAACTAAATTTTTTATTTCAGTTGAATCTTTGAGTCCTGAGATTGTAGAAACTATAGATAAAAAAACTAAAGGCAAACTTATAAGTTTTAGCAGGCTGATAAATATATCACTAAGTAACCTTGCTATTTCAAATATAACCTCATTGCCTAAGTAATAAACAATGACTGCAAATATTATCGAGAAGAGTATTGCAAGTTTATTCATTCAAAATAAAACAACATGTCACCATACTATACAATTAGTAGTGTGCTTAGTCTATCTTGAAGTTAAGTAGGAATATCAGTGATAAAGAACCTTACAAATTAAAAATAAAAATGCTAATATTACAATTATTAATGAAATAGATGGTAATATGAATAGAGGTGATTTTACACTTTTAGGAATAGGTGCTGTAATAGTGCCAACTATGGATTAACCAACAAAGCAGACAGAGGAGATTATGGGCTTTTTACCCTTTAAACAATATGAAACGAGGGTGGATTATGT
>JARBCG010000128.1 GCA_028803175.1 Wolbachia sp. | reverse complement strand
TATTATTGAGACAGTTTTTGATTATTTAAAAAATAAGTTTAAAATTTAATATTCTCGTTATAGATCACCAATCATATTGTTTAAAGGAAAAAAAGCCCAGAGTATCCTCTGCCTGCTTTGTTGGTTAATCAATAGTTGGTGTTACAACTGTACGAACGTTGTATTCTCTTTCCTGTCATCTAAGTAGATGATACTAGAATCTAATGTAAACAAGTCATAGATTCTAGCGAACTTGCCTGCAAGTGAGCACAATGTATAACGAATTTGGAAAGTATAAAAGTTTTTATGTAGTGAGGTAGATGGGTTAATACCATCGCCTTAAGGCGAACACTTTAGTACAATATACTTTAGTGTTGGACTACTTTAGTATTGTTTAGTATGGATTACAAACATAGCTCTCACAGTTGCTAATCTCTATGTCTCCCAGCATGGCGCTATCTAAGTTGGTGCAGCAGTATATTAAGGAAAAGAGTAGTCACAAGTTATTCCAGGAGTTTAAATACTTAAGAAAAAGATATTGTTGGTAGAACCTTTGGCAATAGGATACTTTGCTGTTATAGTTAGCAATGTGAATTCTACAGATGTATAGAAGTACATCGAAGAGCAAGGAAGTTCTCATAGCCATAATAATTTTAATATTTCTGAGTTTTAAAACTCATAATCTATTTTACAAGTGTTTTTTCAAACCACCAGCTTCAGCTGGTTGTAATTGATTTCCTATTACGACTACTATAAACCAGAAGCTTACATACCACAAAGTGATACTTATATTGAAAAAGACTATACAATAAACGAAAGGATTAGCCTACTTCGTTATTCCACAGTCTGCTCTCTTCTGGAGCGAAGAGATGTAATATTGGTTGCAAGTGTTTCTTGTATCTATGGTCTTGACTCGCCTGAAGGCTATCTTAGCATGACCATACATTTAAGTATAGGAGATAAAATTCATATAAGCGATTTCTTAAGTAGTTTAACTGATCTTCAATATAAACGCTCTGATATCAAATTTGTAAGAGGATATCTTGGAGTGTGTGGCGACATTATTGACATATTTCATCTCATTATAATAATAAAGCTTGGCGTTTATCATTATTTGGCGATGAAATAGAGGAAATCTTTGAAATAAATCCACTAACTAGAAATATTGTCACACGCTTAAATAAAATCACCATTTTGCAAATAATCACTGTATAACACCACGTATAATCATAATGCAAGCAATTGATTTGATCAAAAAAGAATTGCATGAGCGCTTGGATTATTATTACTCACAAAACAAAATCGTTGAGGCAAAGCGTCTTGAGCAACATAATAATTTCGATATTGAAATGATGAGAGAGACAGGAACACGTAAAGGTATTGGAAATTACTCACGTTATCTTTATGGCATGGAAGCTGGAGATCCACATACTACCTTGTTTCAATATTTACCTAAAGATGTAATTTTATTTGTTGATGAAAGTCACGTTACCGTCCCTCAAGTTGGTGCAATATACAACAGCAATCAAGCATATAAAGAAAAACTGATTGACTATGGATTCAGACTACCTTCCGCTTTTTACAATTGTCATTAAAATTCGAAGAATGGAAAGAAATGTGTCCACAGACTATTTATATTTCAGCCACTCCTGGAATGTATGAACTAGCAATGGTATATGTATAGAACATGTTATTCGTCCTAAAGGTCTCCTAGACCCAATATGCATTATAAAATCAATAGAAAGTCAAATCAATGATGTAATTCATAAATCACAAGTCACAATAAAAAAAGTTTTTGTATTTTAATTACTACTTTAACAAAAAAATGGCCGGAAATTTAGCTGAATATATGAGTGAATTGAAGCTAATAGAGATAATATGCAAATTAATGTCTAAGGAAATTGACGTTTTAGTAGGTATTAACTTGCCGAGAGAAGGTCTTGATATTCCAGAATGTGATCTAGTTGCAATTCTAGTGCTGATAAGGAAGGATTTTTAAGACCAGAAACTTTGCTCATTCAAACAATTGGTCGTGCTGCTCGTAATGCTGAAGATAGAGTAATCTCTATTCAGGTAAAATCATCGGTTCATTAGATCGTACACTGAAGGAAACTGAGAGGAGGAGAAAGAAATTGATAACTAATACCCTACAGGAAAAAATGGTAGAAGAATTGGAATAAACCCTGCTAATAAGGACAATTTAGAGAATTTAAGGAAACAAATGTTAAAACATGCTGAGAACTTAGAATTTGAGCAAGCAGTAAAATAAAAAATATTATTGAAAAGCTAAACAGTCTATGATAAGTATATGGTTTTGATATACCGAATATCTTACAGTTAGTAATTTTTTAATATATTATGCTATAATAATAATATGAAAAATATAGGGGGTAGTGAATGGTAAAAGAGCTTTTCACAGATAGTAAAATTGAAAATCATGATGATAATAATAGTAATCAATCAGACAGTAGCTTAAGACAAGAGAGGGTTACAGAGGAAATAGAAACTCAAATAAACAAAATAAGAGGTGTGGAAAAAGTATTTGATGAATTAAACAAAAAAGCTTTATTTAAACAGCAAATATATGAACGGGTAAATGATGAAGCTCATAATAAATTTGCAGATTTATTATCTGAGATAAAATTACACGCTAAAGATAATGAAACAAGCATCAGTGAAGAAATATTGGAGACGTTTTATTCTTGGATTGAATCTTTATTAAGTTTATTAAAAATAGATTTGGATCCAAAGCTCTTCCGCTTATGGAAGAAAAAGCAAGATAAAAGCTGGTTATTTTCACTGATTAATTCACTGTTTGAAAAACTTTTTAAACGAAGTCCAGATTGGTTAAATAGATTAAATAAGGAAATAGAAGAATTAAATGAAAAATTAGAAAGTAGCAGCTTGTCCATAGATGAAATGTTAAAAGTTCTAGAAAGACTGGAAGCATTGCAAGATTTAAAGTTACAGCTTCGACTAGGTCTTGGATGTTTAATAATTGGATGTGTCTCTCAGCTTCTTGGATTTAATTTAGGGATCATAAGAAGTCAAGAGATTGCTAGAGAAATTCGTGAAGAAGCAAGTAAGGACTTACCAAAAGACCCAGAAACAAAAAGTGAAAAGGTAGAAATAAAGAAAGATGAAAATAATAACAAAGAGCTACAACTTGGTAAAGGTGACAAAAATATCGAAAAAGCTTCAAAATCTCAAGAGATTGAGAATATAAAAGTGAAGATAAAAGAAGCTTTTTCACATATTAAATCAGAACCCGATATTTTCAAAGACTTGCCACTTGCGCTTGAGGAAGTGAGCAAAGCTGTTCGTATTTTAGCAAAGTCAGAGCAACCAAAACGAGCTGAACCTGCTTCTAAGCAAGAACCACAAAAAAAGAAGAAATCAGTCATGAGGCAAGAGAAAAAAGAAAATAAAATATTAGATTTTTCCAAAAAAATGGAAAGAGTCAATAGTAAGAACAACAATGTTAATGAAAAAAAGGTGCCAATAAAACTAACTACTAAGCAGAGCATAGATAATTTTTTTAATGCAACTCCAATAAAATCTACTGAACAGATAGATGATCAAAATACTATACGTAATAATAAGGATGATATTAAACAAGTAAACTATGGCGCTCAAGAAAAAATTTCCTCGAAATTTACTAGCATAAATGTTGAAGGTGCAAATCGTGGAATAGGTATTTGAAACATTTATACCTAAAAAATAAAAAATAAATGCTTGCACCTGCAATTTATTTTTAATATATAGATTACATAATTTTTTATTAATGTGGGGCAATATGCACAATAACGATAGTAAAAAACAAACTCAAAATGATGCTGATCTATACAAAGCTCCAGGAGGAGGAACAGTAATACATAACGATCCTAAAAAGCGTGATGTATACAGTGGTGCTAATCCAAGAATGCATCAGCCATATGATTATAAGCCATCCACACAAATGCAAGGTACCAGTAAAAGTAAAAGTAGTAGTTGGGAAAAATAATATTGTTTTATAGTAATTTATATAGGAGGGGTTATGCCTGATGTGGTTAAATTAATTAAGGATTTAGTTGATGCGTTTAATGTTCATAGTTATTGCTCTAATGTTGATACTAACTTTTCTGTGGAAGGTTTAAATATTGTCATTCCGTTTCGTGGTAATGAAAATTCTGGTAGGCAATATTTAGAATTCATGAGAGAACAGGTAATAAAAGAGTACTTTCCAACTGAAAGTGCTGCAAGGGTGGTTTTTGATTTACAGTCTTTTCCTTTTAACGTTAATGCAGGAAGATGGCAACAAAGCAACGATGACAAAGGAATAGTTAAATTTGTGGCACCTGTAACAAAGGAGGTACTTTTTAACTTTAAGTGTCTTTTTAATCTTGATATAGAGAAGATTATTACTGGACAGATAATTAGAGAGCTGCAAAACAATGGAGCAGAGAGAAAAATGGTTGTAGAATATTTAGAAGAAAATATTAAAACTAATGTAATAAATAGGAAAGTGTATAATTGTTTATACTCTCTATCTTTTAATGGTAATGTAGGCTTAATGAATAATTTTGTTCAAAAATTTCAAGCAGAGATGGAGATACGTGGTTATGATTTCTCAGGTTTTTGGGAAATGATTTGGAAGACACAAGACATATATGTTCAAGATGTTAACTCCAGGGATGTTCAGAAGGTAACAAAAAAAACTTTAGAGTTGATAGGGCGTGACTTTGAAGTTCCAAGCAGTGATGACCCAACAGTTAGGAGATATAAGAATGCTGTAAGCGACTTAATTCTTACGTTAACAGGCATACCAATCTCTGTCTACCACCGTGATATTTATTTAAATACAAGCAATGAGGAATACTTTGCCTTTATACCTGAAATAAAAAGAAGTGATGGTAGTTCAAGATATTTGTACAATGATGAGGCAAAGAAAATTAATGATGTGTTTGATTGTGTTGTTTTAAGTGATATTGAAGGTAAAACCATAGGTACACGATTAATGAATATCGGTGGGATTTATGCTTTTTCCAATAAGCAGATTGAGCTCTTAATCACTAAAATTATAGAAAGTTCCACAATTACAGAGATTGATAACGGTTATGGGTTAGTAATTGAACCTGAACCTATACAAGTTAAAAGAAACTCACAATCTGATATTATTTCTCATTTTCGGCAGGTGGATAACGAACCATTTCGTCCTAGGAGTGGTTCTACAAGCAGTAGTAGCAGAACAGATAGCGGCACGTCTTCTGTTAGTGATACATCCTCTGTGCACCCTTCCAGTGCGAGCATTGATACTACAGGTCAGGCAATTAGTCAACAACACTCTACACTATCTACACTCGTTGCAAATCGCACTCAGCATACCACAAGCGCAGCTTCTTCTGCTCCACCTGTTCTTGGAAATCATTCTAGTAATGACCTTCCTGATATGAAGTCTGGTAGCACACATCTTGGAAGGTCAACTTCCTTTACTCCTGCAGATGCATGTAAACCTTCTCAACTTAAACAGGAAACTGTTTCTACTACAGATAGTAGCTTTGGTTCTAACAGTTCTGTCTCTCCTCAACTATCTACGGAAGCGGGTAATAGCAAAAACTTCCCTAACCTTCCCAAGATTGGAGAAGAAAGCTGTTCTAGTATCGATAGAGTAAATCAGGAAGAGTTTAAATACAGCGGCAGTCGTGGCTCTAGTGGCTCTATCAGTAAATTCACAAAAGCACTTACACGTTCTGGCTCTGGATGTTCCCATCCATCTGACCTAGGTAGTAGAGCACATGAATTCAAAAAAGGTGATAATCGAGTTCATCTTTCTTTATTAGAAGCGACAACAGGTGGTATTACTGTAGTACAGAAAGTTTCAGAACCAAACAAGTATTTGTATGATATAAATCATACAACGCAACATAAACAAAAAGGTTCATGTATCATTTCTTAATTTCTTCCATAAACTACACTAATTTTTCTTGAGTTGGTGTAGTAACTTTTAATTCCATGGATTTTAAATATTATACTTGTCAAACAATTAGCAAATTAGATGCTAACATGCAAAATTTGTATCAATTCAGCAGAGCGGCTAAAAACAATAGCTAATAGATTTTGAAATGGATTCTGCTCTTTTTGTGTCCAGGCGTTAAATACAACGAAATTATCCTATCGATGAATCTATTTCTCCGTTCTAATTGTGTAAAATATAAGATTTTTCTGTAAACAACATAGAGCCTAATTTTCTGCTCAATATGGTTATTTGTTAGTGGAATATTTACAACACCAACTATGGATTAACCAACAAAGCAGGCTGAGGAGTTCTGTGCTTTTTACCCTTTAAACAATACGAAATGAGGGTAGATATAATGTGTACTAAAAATTTAATTGGTTATCTATGACGAGAATATTAAAATTTAAACTTATTTTTTTAATAACCAAAAATTACCTCAATAATAGATCGTTTTCTGAGTAAAACCTTCTCATTAGACGGCATTAACGCATTTTTCATTCCATTTTTTATATGAATTACAAGTTTCAAATTGCGGTCAAGAAGCTCTTGAAAAAGCTCCATTT
>JARBCG010000127.1 GCA_028803175.1 Wolbachia sp. | reverse complement strand
AGTATATTATACTAAAGTGCTCGCCTTAAGGCGAGGGTGTTAACCAACCCACCTCACTATATAAACTTCTTTCGAAACCTACTGATGGTGAGAAATCTTTAGGAGAAGTGCATGCAAGCACCACAGAATACTCAAATATATTTGAAGAGCGTAGACAAACTTCGATAACAAAATTTGAGTTTCAAAAGAAGTCTAATGAATCTTATGTATATGTAATCAAAAAGTTTCCTCTTTATTTTGAAAATTTGTTATATTTGCTATGATTGCTAAAAGGCAAGAGGAGTAGAATAAAGGAAAGGATGCTAAGGTGATAGAATTATATAAGGAATCCACTGTTTTTTCAGGTGTTCAACCTAGCGGTATAATACATCTTGGTAATTATCTTGGTGCAATTAAGCAGTGGGTAGATTTACAAAATGAGTATCAGTCTCTTTTCTGTATTGTTGATTTGCATTCAATCACAGCCAATAAGCTTCCTGCAAGTGAGTTAAAGAGTAATATTTTTAAAACAGTTGCAGCTTATATTGCATGTGGAATAGATCCAGAAAAATCTATTATTTTTAGTCAATCCACGGTTAGTGGTCACGCAGAATTATGTTGGCTACTTAGTTGCTATACGCCTATTGGCTGGCTTAATCGTATGACGCAATTTAAAGACAAGGCTGGCAGTGATAAGCAAAAAGCTTCTCTTGGGTTATATAGCTATCCCGTGCTAATGGCTGCAGATATATTACTTTATCAAACCAAATATGTTCCTGTTGGTGATGATCAAAAACAGCATCTGGAGCTTGCACGTGATATTGCAATAGCTTTTAATAATCATTATGGACAAAGTCATTTCACTGTACCAGAAGTTTTAATTTCAGGTAACTCATCGAGGATAATGAGCTTAAGAGATGGCAAAAACAAGATGAGTAAATCTTATTCTTCTGATAATTCACGCATTAATCTTGATGATTCTAATGATTTAATTTCTAGCAAAATAAAAAAAGCAAAAACGGATTCAGTTTCAGGATTCGATTTTGCCACTTTAGAGAATCGTCCAGAAATATGTAATATGGTTAGTATTTATTCAGTACTCAGTAATATGAGTGTAGAAAGGGTGTGTGAAGAAATGAACAAACACAACATGGAACACTTCAAAAAAGAATTAGCTGACTTAGTTATCAGCACTTTGTCACCTATACGCGAGAAGATGAGTGGTCTGCTAGAGGATCAATCTAACCTGCATGAGATACTGAAAAAAGGTACAGAGAAAGCAACAGAAATTGCAAATCAAAATATAAAAACAATCAAAGATGTTACTGGATTCGTTCAGTGAGTTATCTTTGTTCTCTTCCTTTGTTGTGACTTTCGTATCTTGCAGCTATTGTTCTTACATTTCCATGTATGTTTGTAGCAGTAGGAGTTTTGCTAGGATAAAGCTTCTGATCCTGGCCAAACTTTGCTGGTGAAGAATTCTTCTTAAGAACACCAACTATGGATTAGAAGAAAGCAAATTTGATCACAGTTTACCACCAAAAGGATATCAAGTAAAAAAGTATTCAAAGGACTTGCAGGACTTAGCAAAAGAGCAAAAGGCTGGT
>JARBCG010000003.1 GCA_028803175.1 Wolbachia sp. | reverse complement strand
GAAGCCAGGTATGAAATGGAAACATTGGAACTTTTATTGCAAATGAGATAAAAAATGCAAGCCATAGTAATGACTGCACTTTAAGATCGAGGCTTGGCATTAACATAGCTAATTTTTGCATATTAAGTGTTCCAAAAACACTGTAGATGTATACTAATCCGAGTAGAAATAATAACGAGCCAGCAAGTGTGTATAGAAACAACTTAAAAGTTGCATATACTCTTTGTTTACCTCCCCATACCCCAATGATAAAGAACATTGGTATTAAAACAGCCTCAAAAAATACATAGAAGCTTATAGAATTAAGAGAAATAAAAAACCCGATTATGAAACTCTCAAGCAACAGAAACAAAGCCATGTATGCTTTTAGATTCGTGTAGTTTGTTTTGCAATTGTAAATAATACAAATAACAAACAAAAAAGTTGTAAGTAGAAGAAAGAGCAATGATATCCCGTCTACTCCTATCCCAACATCTTTAATTGGGTAACTTACAAACTGAAAATCGGTGTTGTTATAATCAAACTCAATAAAAGCTATGATGTTCAGCAAAAATGGAGGTATAGTAAAAAATAAAGAGACAAACCTCAGGTATATAGACTTATTATCAAATTTTATTAAAAACAAAACTAACGCTCCAACCAGAGGAAGCAAAAATATACTAAGTAACAACACTTTTTATTTTATTCCAATAATATACAAAGCACATATTGTTAAAGCAATAAACATGATAAACGCATAATCAAATATATAACCAGTTTGTAACTTTATAAAATCTTTAGAACACTTATTAACTAATTTTACAATACCATTTGGCCCAAACAAATCAATAACCTTAATGTCACACTTTCGTAAAAGCTTGGACATAAACCTCACCGGTATAACTATAATAAGCTCATATACCTCATCAAAGTACCATTTGTTCTGCAAAAATCTAAGCAAAAATTTACTCTTAATTTGCTTAATAAGTTGAAAATAATAAATAAGGTATGCTAGAAATATTCCACTTAAGCTTACTAAAGTTGGTAGTAACTTTATAAAGAAGTTATGAACTTCATGTTTATCAACAACTACTATACTTGACTTCCAAAACATATTACTCGTCACATTCAAAATATTTGTTCCCCATATTCCAGAAAATAGTGACCCAAAAGCAAGAATAAGTAATGGTGTAAACATAATTTTTGGCGCTTCATGTACATAAGAGCTACTTTGTTTTTTACCATGAAACACTAGAAGTAATAATCTCCATGAGTAAAATGCTGTAAAGAATGTAACAATTAAACTCACTACAAAAGCAAAGCTGTCCGTACTATAAGCATGCTCAATTATTAAATCTTTTGAGTAAAAACCTGAAAATGGAAATATTCCAGAAAGCGAAAGAGATCCAATCCACATCAAAGTATACGTATAAGGAATTTTCTTCCAACAGTTCCCCATTTTCTGAATATTTTGTTCATGATACATTGCATGAATCACATTGCCCGCACAAAGAAATAATAGAGCCTTAAAAAAAGCATGCGTCATTAAGTGGAAGATAGCGATATTATAAGCAGAAAGTCCACATGCTATAAACATATAACCAAGCTGGCTGCATGTTGAATAAGCAATTACTTTCTTTATATCATTTTGAGTAATCGCAACAGTGGAAGCAAAAAAGGCTGTTAGCATGCCAACAATCACTATCAATTCTCGTGCCACATTAGATAACTCAAACAATGGAGAGCTTTTTGCTATTAGAAAAACTCCAGCAGTTACCATAGTTGCAGCATGGATCAGCGCCGAAACAGGTGTCGGCCCTTCCATTGCATCCGGCAACCAAACATGTAAACCAAGTTGAGCAGATTTTCCCATACAGCCAATAAAAAGTAATATACATATTATATGAATTGCTTTGAATTCACAGCAGAACACTCTAATATTTTGAATACCGAGAAGATCAGCTGTGTCAAATATCTCAGTAAACTCCAGAGAATGAAATGTGTAATAAATAAGAAAAATACCAATTAATAGGGCTAAATCCCCTACTCTATTTACAACGAAAGCTTTAATTGCTGAATTATTTGCAGAATATTTCTGAAACCAAAATCCTATAAGCAAATAAGAACACAAACCAACCCCTTCCCATCCGAAGAAAAGCTGCACGAAATTGTCACTTACTACAAGCACAATCATGAAAAATGTGAACAGTGATAAATAAGAAAAGAATCGTGATTTGCTTTTATCATTTTCCATGTAGCCGACAGAGTAGAGATGCACTACCAGCGAAACGTTGGTGATGACAATCAACATTAAAGACGAGAGAGCATCTATGCTAATTGCCCAATTTAATTTTAAAATACTTAATGAAAACAGAGGAAACAAACTCAAATGATGATTTTCAGAAAAGTTAAGAAACACATACCAAGATAAAATCACAGATATTCCAACTCCTGTGGTTGTAACTAATTGGCTTAAAATATCTCTCCTAAAGAGAGCTGCAAATAACGAACAGAACAGTGGTAAAAATACAATTAATTTCAGTATATCCGTCATACCTTCATTCTTTCATTAAATTTGCTTGTTCAACATCTATATTGCCACGGCTTCTATAATATACAACCAATATTGCAAGCCCTACCCCTGACTCTGCAGCAGCAACAGTTAAAACAAACATAACAAAGATTTGCCCAACTATATCATTCATAAAAGCAGAAAAAGCAACCAAATTTATGTTAACTGCAAGCAACAATATCTCTATCGATAACAATATATTAATTATACTCTTGCGGTTAATAAAAATACCACATATCCCAACGGTAAATAAAATAGCAGCAACTATCAAAAAATGATTCAATCCTATTTCCATTCCATTCCTTTTCCAAATTTAGCTTTAACTAATTTTATAGATGAAGATTGCATCAATTGTTTTAATACATTCTGTTTCTTAACTCCCTTTTTCTTATCCTGTAAAGTAAGAGCAATTGCACCAACAATTGCAACAAGTAATAAAATACCAGAAAGATGAAAAGCGTACATGTAGTCAGTATATAACAAGTCACCAATAGCTTTCACATTACTGACATTATGGTCTATAGCACTACTTATATTTGGTGCTGAGCTGCGAATAACAAAGAAGATAATGAGAAAAAATACAGCACAAAACACAACACCAATAGTACAATTCTTTGCAAAGCCCTGACGCAATCTTATATAGTTAATATCAAGCATCATAACTACAAAAAGGAACAGCACTACAACTGCACCGATATAGACTATCAGCACCATCATAGCAATAAATTCAGCTCCAAGAAGGATAAAAAGAACTGCGGAGTTAACAAATGTAAGAATTAAAAACAATACTGAATGCACTGGATTTTTTGCACCAATGACACAAATAGCAGATAAAATGCTAAAGACTGCAAAAAAATAAAAGAAAAAAGACATTAATTATGACTTCAAGTGGTACTTATTTAATTAAAGCACTATCGAAATAAAGTCAATAGACCTCTTTCAAAACTCAATTTCCGATAGGCAATTTTGTTGTCGAAATTTGGCTTGAGCTTCTGAAATACATCAAATACTCTACTGTGTATTATGCTTACCTTTATGTAGTGAGGTGGGTGGTTTAATACCCTCGCCTTAAGGCGGATACTTTTAGTATAATATACTTTATGTTGGACTACTTTAGTAT